>JAABRC010000013.1 GCA_011391115.1 Candidatus Egaibacter danicus
TTTCTTGAAAAATGGATGCTTGAGCAGGTTGGACCGCAAAAATTCATGGACAAGATGAAACAGGAGTCATCAGCCTATGCCAGGTTTCTGCCTGAACTACCCCGCCTGTTGCACGAGTATCTGAGTCACCGGCGGCGTGGAAATGAGCGGGGCCTGGAAGACCTGCTCGTCGAGCAAAAACGGACAAACAAGCTCTTGCAAGGGCTGATTTACGGTGGCATTGGCTTTGCATTGGGGTTGGTTGCCATGCAAATCCTGATTCGCGTGCGCCTGTAGGCTGATTTGCCAGCCTTGAATTGAGGCTGCCAGCCTATAATTAAAGGTTTTGCACTCCCATCAACGCCCTTACTAACGCCATGCCAATTTACGCTTATAAATGCGAGTCATGCGGGCTCGCCAAGGACGTGCTGCAAAAGATGTCTGACACGCCATTGACCGATTGCCCCGGTTGTGGTGCGCCCACGTTCAAAAAACAACTCACTGCTGCAGGTTTTCAGCTGAAGGGTTCGGGCTGGTATGTCACGGACTTCAAGGGTGGGGCGGCGGGCGCGACTGCGCCCGCTTCAGGTTCTGAAGGCGGCAAGATGGAGTCTGGCGCAGCAACCCAAAATGCCGGTCAAGGCGACTCAGGCGCTACTGGAAAAATGTCAGAAAGTGGAGCCCCGGCCGCCAAAATGGAATCGACACCTGCCTCCCCCGGCGCGGGTTCTTCTTCATCCGATACGGCCAAGTGAAGACATTCATGGATTCATTTCGGAAATGGTTGCTGGCCGGCCTCCTGGTCATTGTCCCGATCGGTATCACGGTCTGGGTGCTGGAGTGGGTTATCAGTACGCTGGACAAGACGTTGCTGATTCTCCCGGCCAGCTGGCATCCTGACCAGTTGATCGGCTTCCATATCCCTGGCTTTGGTGTTTTGCTGGCGCTGGCGATTTTGCTGGCGCTGGGTGCAACCGCCAGCAACTTCTTTGGCAACAAGCTGGTGAACTGGTGGCATGCACTGTTGAACCGCATTCCCATCGTGCGATCGATCTATTCTGGCGTCAAGCAGGTGTCAGACACATTGTTTTCCGAGTCAGGTAATGCATTTCGCAAAGCCGTGCTGGTTCAGTGGCCGCGTGAAGATGTCTGGACCATTGCCTTCGTAACCGGCAGCCCGGGTGGAGACGTTGTCAACCATTTGCAGGGTGACTACCTGAGCGTTTACGTCCCGACAACACCCAACCCTACCGGTGGCTACTTCGTGATGCTGAAGACCAGCGAATGCATCGAACTCAAAATGAGCGTTGACGAGGCGCTCAAATACATCGTTTCGATGGGCGTCGTGGTTCCCTATGCCCACGTACCAACCCTGATCAAATAACCTGTTTGCACTCAACCTGACGAAGTGCAGCTTCTGAAAAGAGAAAAAGAATGTCCATGCGTTCCCATTATTGCGGTCTGGTAACCGAAGCCCTGTTAGGCCAAACTGTATCCCTGTGCGGCTGGGTCAATCGCCGTCGGGATCATGGCGGCGTGATCTTCGTGGACCTGCGCGACCGTGAAGGCTATGTTCAGGTGGTTTGTGATCCTGACCGTGCAGAGATGTTCAAGGTGTCGGAAGGTTTGCGCAATGAGTTTTGCGTACAGGTCAAAGGCCTGGTTCGTGCCCGGCCGGAAGGCACCACCAACGATAGCCTGAAGAGCGGCAAGGTAGAGGTGCTGTGCCACGAAATGATTGTGCTCAACCCTTCAGTTACACCACCCTTCCAGCTTGACGACGATAACCTCAGTGAAACTACGCGTCTCACGCATCGAGTGCTGGATTTGCGTCGCCCCTACATGCAAAACAACCTGATGCTGCGTTATCGGGTATCCATGGAAGTGCGCAAATTTCTCGATGCCAATGGGTTCATCGACATCGAGACGCCGATGCTGGGTAAGTCCACGCCCGAAGGCGCGCGCGATTACCTGGTGCCCAGCCGTGTCCATGATGGCCACTTCTTTGCCTTGCCACAGAGCCCCCAACTGTTCAAACAGCTGTTGATGGTGGCGGGTTATGACCGCTACTACCAGATCACCAAGTGTTTCCGTGACGAAGACTTGCGTGCTGATCGGCAACCGGAGTTCACACAGATTGATATTGAAACCTCATTCCTCACCGAAGAAGAAATTCGCGACATGTTCCAGGGCATGATCAAGACGGTATTCAAGAACACCATGAGTGTGGACTTGGGTGAGTTTCCGGTGATGGCTTATTCAGAGGCGATGCAGCGTTATGGTTCTGACAAGCCTGACTTGCGTGTCAAGCTCGAATTTACTGAAGTAACCGACGTGATGACCGACGTGGATTTCAAGGTCTTCGCGGGTGCCGCAACCATGAAGGGCGGTCGTGTGGTGGCCCTTCGCGTGCCAGGTGGCGCCAGGGAAGCTGGCGGCTTGACCCGCAGCGAAATCGACGCCTACACCGAGTTTGTCAAGATTTATGGTGCCAAGGGGCTGGCCTACATCAAGGTCAATGAGCTTGCCAAGGGCCGTGATGGCCTGCAGTCGCCCATCGTCAAGAACATCCATGACAAAGCCATCGCGGAGGTGCTGACGCGCACAGGTGCTCAGGATGGTGATCTGATATTCTTTGGAGCAGACAAGGTCAAGATCGTCAATGATGCCATCGGCGCCCTGCGTATCAAGATTGGTCACAGCGAATTTGGCAAAAAGAACGGCCTGTTCGAGGCTGGCTGGCGTCCGATGTGGGTGGTCGATTTCCCGATGTTCGAATTTGACGACGAGGCCCAGCGCTACACCGCCACGCACCACCCGTTTACTGCGCCCAAGGACGGGCACGAAGACTGGATGGTTAATGCTCCCGAGAAATGCATTTCCAAGGGCTACGACATGGTGCTCAACGGTTGGGAAATGGGTGGCGGCTCTGTGCGTATTCACCGGGCTGATGTGCAGCAAAAGGTGTTTGACGCGCTCAAAATCACACCAGAGGAAGCCCAGGACAAGTTTGGATTCCTGCTGGATGCGTTGCAGTATGGTGCGCCTCCGCACGGCGGACTGGCGTTTGGACTGGATCGCATTGTGACCTTGATGACTGGCGCCGAGTCCATCCGTGATGTGATTGCCTTCCCCAAGACGCAACGTGCCCAGGACTTGCTGACGCAGGCTCCCAGCATGGTGGACGAAAAGCAGCTTCGCGAGTTGCATATCAAGCTTCGCAACGTGGACCTGCAAAAGGCAACCTGAGGTCTTCCCGGGAGAGTGCTGCAATGGCTCCCGCAACCAGCTACAAGATCCCCCAGTCTGTACTGGTGGTGATTTACACACCGGCACTGGAGGTGCTGCTCATCCGTCGAGCGGACGCAGATGAGTTCTGGCAGTCTGTCACTGGCAGCAAAGATAGCGAAGCAGAAGATTTTCACAGCACGGCCGTGCGGGAAGTCATGGAGGAAACCGGCATCAATTGCGGTGCAACAGAACCGCTGGCCACCGGCCTGCGGGACTGGCAGCTTGAAAACATCTATGAGATTTATCCGCAGTGGTTGCATCGCTATGCCCCCGGAGTGACTCGCAACACGGAGCATCTGTTTGGCCTTGAGATGCCTGAGCCGGTGGCAGTACGGCTTAGCCCGCGTGAGCACACAGACTTTTTGTGGCTTCCGTACCGGCAAGCCGCAGAAAAATGCTTCTCACCGTCCAACGCCGAGGCGATACTGATGCTTCCCCGGTTTGCAGGGAACCCTTAACGCGCATCTGAGAGAAACTGGACGCCATGACGACGCTTCGTGTTGCCACCTACAACATCCACAAAGGCGTGCAGGGTTTCGGCCCCAAGCGACGGCTGGAGATTCACAACCTGGGCCACGCGGTGGAGCAACTGGATGCTGACATCATTTGCCTGCAGGAAGTGCGCAAGGTTCATCGTCGCGAGGAGCAGTATTTCACGCGCTGGCCCGATATGCCTCAAGCTGATTTTCTTGCGCCCGAAGGTTATGAAGCTGTTTATCGCACCAATGCGGTGACGCGCCATGGCGAACACGGCAACGCCATGTTGTCGCGCTGGCCGGTAATGATGCACCAGCACGAAGACATGTCGGATCACCGGTTTGAGCAGCGTGGCCTGCTTCACTCGGAAGTTCTGGTAGACGGCCAGTCAGTTCATGTGGTGGTGGTTCATTTGGGCTTGATTAAAGCCAGTCGGGCGCGGCAGGTGGCGCAGTTGCAGCGCTACATCGCGCGGGAGATTCCTGAAACAACGCCTCTGCTTGTCGCAGGTGACTTCAACGATTGGGGTAATCTTGTGCACACTGCTTTTGCAACGGTGGGCCTGACATCGTTTCAGGCTTCCCAGCATCCGACATTCCCAGCTCGTCTGCCTCTCGTGCAACTGGATCATGTTTTTGGCAGAGGACTGAACCCGCTCACGGTGCATGTGCCGCGCGGGCGTATCTGGTGGCAAATGTCTGACCACTTGCCATTGATTGCCGAATTTGGCTTCCCGAAACAAGGCAAAGGCCGATGACCTCATTGTCGGGTGGCCATCAGCTGCAATTGCTTGAGAGCGGGGGTGAGTTTTTCCCGGCGTTGATCCTGGCCATCGATCAGGCAAAACGTGAAGTCCGGCTGGAGACCTACATTTTCGATTTCACGGGTGCAGGAATTGACGTCGCGCTGGCGCTGGAGCGCGCGGCCATGCGCGGGGTGATCGTATTTCTGGTGATGGACGGCGTGGGTACCCCCCGTTTGCCACCCCAATGGGCTGAACGCTTTAACCGGGCCGGTGTGAAGTGGCGCATTTTTGCACCGCTGGGCAGACTGGGCTTGCTGATTCCCAGCCGCTGGCGGCGCCTGCATCGCAAATTGTGCGTGGTAGACGGGCTGCAGGCGTTTTGTGGCGGCATCAATGTGCTGGATGATTGGCATGATCCCAACCATGGGCCTCTGACGGCGCCCAGGTTTGATTTTGCGGTGCGCGTGACGGGCCCTTTGGTACAGGATGTGCATCAGGCCCTGACTTTGTTTTGGACCCGCATGGAGGTCAGCCGAACCGTGCGGCAACCAGACCTGCAGGCGGCATGGCAGTCCCTGCATGAGATTGTTGCCACGGAATGGCATGCCCACAGGCATGACAAACCGATGGAGCCCGGGGCGACACCCCACGGGGGGGCCAGAGCACGTGCCCGTCTGGTCCTGCGTGACAATGTTCGTAATCGGACCCGTATCGAGCGTAGTTACCGGCAAGCCATTGGGGAAGCGCGGCAGGAAATCGTCATTGCCAATGCCTATTTTCTGCCGGGGGCCAAGCTGCGCAAAGCCCTGATTCACGCAGCCGGGCGCGGTGTGAGGGTGCGCCTGCTGTTGCAGGGTCGCTATGAATATTTCATGCAGTACCACGCGGCCAGACCGGTTTATGGCGCTTTGCTGGCTGCCGGTGTGGAGATAACCGAGTACGCCCCCAGCTTCCTTCACGCCAAAGTGGCGGTGATTGATGGGCGGTGGGCGACGGTGGGCTCATCCAATCTGGATCCCCTGAGCCTGTTGCTGGCACGCGAGGCCAATGTGCAGGTTGAGGACACGGCATTTGCTGCCGATTTGCATCAAAAACTGGAGCGGGCGATTGCGCAGGACGGTCACCGTGTCGATCCCGCAGAATATGCCAACCGCCCATGGCAGATGCGAATAAGGGACCGCGCGGCTTTCGCCCTGATGCGACTGGCGTTGTTCCTGAATGGTAGCCGCTACTAAAATAATAGCTGCTTACGCATATTCCACGTGGTCTAAAGGGTAAAAACCCTATAAACCAATCGCTGGTAATATTCGTCCATGTTAATGAAAACTCCCAATTCCATGAACTCAACCGATGAAGACATTGGTATACCGGTGTCTGTAAAGATACGTCAGCGGCTGGTGGCGTCCCGCAAGCGCTTCAATGCCAATGACAATATCGCCGAATTCATCGAACCGGGCGAGCTCGAAAAACTGCTCGACGAAGTGGAAGAGAAGATGAAGGGCGTGCTCAGCAGCCTGGTCATCGACACCGAGCGGGATCACAACACCGACAACACGGCGCGGCGTGTTGCCAAGATGTATGTGAACGAGGTTTTCAAGGGGCGGTATGCCAAAGCGCCAGAGATCACCGAATTCCCCAATGCCGAGCACCTCAATGAACTCATGATCGTGGGGCCTATCACAGTGCGCAGTGCCTGTAGCCACCATTTTTGCCCGGTGATCGGCAAGATCTGGATTGGCGTGCTGCCCAACGAACACACCAATGTGATCGGGCTGTCCAAATATGCCCGCCTCGCCGAATGGATCATGGGGCGCCCCCAGATTCAGGAAGAGGCCGTGGTGCAGCTGGCAGACCTGATCCAGCAGAAAACCCAACCGGATGGGTTGGCCATCGTCATGGAGGCCAGCCACTATTGCATGGCGTGGCGAGGGGTGAAAGACATGGATAGCAAGATGATCAATTCCGTCATGCGGGGTACTTTCCTGAAGGACTCCAATTTGCGTCGTGAATTCCTGTCACTCATTCCGGGAAGGGGCTGAAATCATGCTGGTACGTCTTCTTTACGCGAGCCGTGCGCTGGATACCAGTGCCGAAGCAATCGACACCATCCTGTCGCAATCGCGCCAGTCCAACCCGACGTGCGGCATTACCGGCATCCTCTGTTATGGCGGGGGCATCTTTTTGCAGGCCATTGAAGGCGGACGCATGGCGGTCAGTGAGCTGTATGGTCACATCCAGAAAGATCCCCGCCACAAGGATGTGGTGTTGCTGCACTACGAGGAGATCTCGGAGCGACGTTTTGGTGGCTGGACCATGGGATTAGTCAATATGTCCAAGATCAATACCTCTATCCTGCTGAAATACGCTGAGAGGCCCGAACTGGACCCCTATGCGGTGTCTGGCAGGGTTTCATTGGCGCTTCTCGAAGAGTTGATGGCTACCGCCTCCATCATCGGGCGGGCTTAGCGCTATTCGTGCGTCCAGCCGGATGGTGGGCTTGCCATGATGCAGCTGATGGGCTGTGACTTCACCAGCCGCCCAACGAACAAAAAACCGATTGTTTTGGCCCTTGGCACCTCACAAAATGGGCGTGTCCAGCTATCGAAATTGGAGCGCCTGAATTCCCTGACTGCGTTTGAGGCCTGGTTGAATCTGAACGCAGACTGGCTTGGCGCGCTGGATCTCCCGTTCGGCTTGCCGCGAGAGCTGGTCGAGGCGCTGGCCTGGCCAACACAATGGGACGCATGCATTTGCCACTACAGTGGCCTGAGCCGGGCTGATATTCGTGCCACGTTCGCCGCATTTTGTAATGCGCGACCTGCAGGCGGAAAGTTTGCGCATCGCGCCACAGACATTCCGGCTGGTTCCAGCCCGTCAATGAAATGGGTGAACCCGCCCGTTGCCTACATGTTGCACGCTGGTATTCCGTTGTTACTGAAGTCGGGAGCGCACCTCCCAGGATTGCATCCGGGTAACACACGCCGCGTGGCGCTGGAGGGCTACCCCGGTTTGCTGGCCCGGGAAGTTCTGGGCAACCGGAGTTACAAGAGCGATGACAAGGCAAAACAGACGCCAGAGCGGTTGATTGCGCGCAAAGACCTGCTGGGCGCACTGGAGCATGGGCAGACGCGTTTGGGTCTTCGCCTGAAGCTCTCCCCTGCGCAGCACGACGCGTTGGTGGATGATGCCAGTGGTGATTCACTCGACGCGGTGTTGTGCCTGCTGCAGGCGGCATGGGCCAAAGCCCAGGGTGCACCTTGGTACGGATTGCCAGAGACGATGGACCCGCTGGAGGGCTGGATCGTCACTGCCTGATTGGGCAGGCTTCATGGGTTAACGCGGGATGACAGTGTCCATCACTTTGGTTGCCAATTGCGATATCGCGAGACCGGCAGGGCACCCCGGCATGGTTTGCATCAGTAACTGGCGCCGCATCACGGCCTGGCGCACCATGGGATCCGCGGGAATGTCCCCAAGGTGAAGCAGCTTGACGCCCTGTCCTGATTCCGGCGTCACAAAACGGTCAAGAACTTGCTGCAGTTGCGCCGTGATGGCCCGGCCGTCACCCAACCGCGCAGTCTGGTTGACGATGAGGCGAACGGTTTTTCGTGCCTGTTGTCCAACCAGAACCTTGATGGTGGCATAGGCATCGGTCAATGAAGTTGGCTCCGGTGTTGCCACAACCAGTACCTCGGATGCCAGTGATACAGCAAACAAAACCACGTCAGAAATTCCGGCACCGGTATCCAGCAGCAGCACGTCGTAGTGGGGTATCAGTCCACTCACAATTTTAAGAAAATCGTCACGCACTTCTGGTGTCAGGCGGGAATACTCGACCATCCCTGATCCGGCCAGCAAGACTGAAAACCCGCCAGGGGCCTTGATGATGGCCTGTTCCAGTTTGGCCTTGCCTGTGAACACATCGTGCAGTGTGATCTTGGGATACAGGTTAAGCACCACGTCCAGATTGGCCAGCCCCAGGTCTGCGTCCAGCACCAATACGCGCTGGCCGCGTTTGGCCAATGCAGCGGCCAGATTGGCCGAGACAAAGGTCTTGCCCACACCACCCTTACCGCTGGTAACGGCCAGTACTTTGCCAAAAGGTGCCACAGGCAATGTGGATGGTTTCGGGTTTTCCGGGCTGGATGGCTGAATTTCACTCATGGGTTTACCTTTTGCGCGGCGCTGTGCGTGCTATCACCATTGACTGCCTCGATCCAGGCAGGATCGCCCAATGCGAGGTGACCGAACAACATGTTTTTCTCTTCAGCACTGACAGAAATGACTTGCTGATGGTCCAGACATACCCGGTTACGGCCTTCCGATTTGGCCCGATACAGCTGCAAGTCCGCCCGTTCGGTCCACAAGGTTGTTGTTGACCTCACCCACTCGGGCGCATAGGCGCCACCCATGCTGACGGTCACGTGGAGCGTGACCAACGGTGAAATACTGATGGGCAATGCCTCGACGGCACGACGAATTCGTTCTGCGACGGCTGCGCCAAATGACACCTGGCAGTTCGGCAAAACTACCGCAAACTCTTCGCCACCGTAGCGGGCTACGGTATCCATGGGCCTCACACAACCCTCCAGGCATTTGGCGATGGCTTGTAGCACCTGGTCACCGGCCTGATGGCCGTGCGTGTCATTCACTTTCTTGAAGTGGTCTATGTCCAGCATCAGCAACAAGGCGGATTCTCCGGAACGGGCGACAACCTCAATGCCGCGCTCCAGCACGGTGTGGAACTGGCGCCGGTTGGCCAGGCCCGTGAGCGGATCCTTGAGCGAAAGCTCGCACAGGCCATCGATGACGCCCTGCAGATATTCAATGGAAGACTCTTGCGGGGACACCAGACTGTCCACCGTGCCGCCGTGTTTCAGCAGCGCCAGCGCATCGCCCAGTCGCAGATCATGCAGACTGACGGGAGAAGGGATGGTTGAGTCGGCCACAGGGCAATTGGGATAGGATCGCGGAAAGTCTAACAGGACGTACTGCCGCCAAGTACGGGAAATCAGGTCTATTTCCCGGGCATTATTTGAGCTACGCCGTGACCGGGTGTTGCCGGTTGGCATTTGGAAGTTTTGATGCAATTGTTACCGCGCTGGATCGCGAATTACCTGCAAGAACGTTCACTCGATCACTGGATCAAGACGGTGATTGTCACGGTGCCGGACGTTTCCCGGACGTTGTCCTGGGCGCCGGCATGAAAGCGCTCAAGTTGATGGCGGTTGCCAACAAGGCAAAACTGTTTCACTATTTGACGGCGCTTTGGCTGTTGTTGAAAGATTCACGCACACCGCTGGCCGCCAAACTGGTGGCTGGCGTTGTCGTCGCCTACGCGCTTAGCCCCATTGACCTGATCCCGGATTTCATCCCGGTGCTGGGTCTGCTCGACGACGTCATCCTGGTCCCGCTGGGCGTGGCGCTGGCAGTCAAACTGGTGCCTCCACCGTTATGGGCAGAAATGCGGCAGCGTGCTGACGGTTTTCAGGGTCGTTTACCCAAAATGATGTGGGGGTTGTTGATCGTCGTGGCCATCTGGCTCATGCTGCTGGCTGCCTTCATTTACTGGCTGGTGCATTCGGTTCTCAACGCATGAGGAATTGCCTGTTGGCATTAGCTGCCGCTTTCGCCGCGTGCTCGGCCTGTTCAGCAGGGCCCTGGCAGGGAGTCGTGACCCGGGTTGCCGACGGCGACACGCTCTGGGTGCGTCCGGTCAACGGCGGCAAGCCCCGCAAGCTGCGGATAGATGGCATCGATGCGCCCGAGATATGCCAAACTTGGGGTGTGAAGTCCAGGGAAGCCCTCTCAAGCCGCGTGCTGAATCAGACTGTGCTGGTGCAGGGGCGCCGCAAGGACAGTTATGACCGAACGTTGGCCAGCCTCAAGTTCAGGGGTGAAGACATGGGCGACTGGATGGTGTCCCGCGGTTACGCGTGGTCTTATCACTACCAGCGCCAGGTTGGACCCTATCCCGAACAGGAGACACAGGCGAGGGCGGCACGTCGTGGTCTGTTTGCCCATTCCCCAGCAATCCGGCCCAGGGAATTTCGGAGAAAACACGGCCCCTGTCAGTGACGTGAGCCACAAACCGGGCAGGAGGTGTTGCGCGGCAGACGGATGTCGTTCCACTCCATGGAGCGGCCATCCAGCATCAGCAGGCGACCAGCAATGGATTCGCCCGCACCGCTGAGCAGTTTCAGTGCTTCTGCAGCCTGCATGGACCCAATGATGCCAACCAGCGGCGCAAAAACGCCCATCGTCGAGCAGCGGGTTTCTTCAAAGTTGGCATCTGGCGGGAAAATGCAGGCGTAACAGGGTGACCCGGTATCCCGGGTGTCATACACACTGATTTGTCCGTCGAAACGAATGGCCGCACCCGATACCAGAGGTTTGCGATGTTTCACGCAAGCAGCATTGACTGCCTGTCGCGTTGAAAAATTGTCGCAGCAGTCCAGAACCACATCGGCCTGGGCAACCAGTGCGTCCAGCATAGGGGCATCGGCTCGAGCCTGAATGGTTGATACAACAACTTCGGTGTTGATTGCGGCAATAGCAGCCTGGGCAGATGTCACCTTGGGTTGGCCTACGCTGGAAAGCGTGTGCACAATTTGCCGCTGCAGGTTGGTCAGATCTACCGTGTCGTCGTCAACGAGGGTGATGTGCCCGACACCCGCAGACCCAAGGTAAAGCGCTACCGGCGAGCCCAAGCCTCCCGCGCCAATAACCAGCGCCCTGCCACCAGAGATTTTTTCCTGCCCCTCAATGCCAATCTCGTTCAGCAGAATATGGCGCGAATAGCGCAGAAGCTGATCATCGGTCATGGAGCCGCCGCGTAAGTCCTGCCGCTCTAGTTTTCCTTGACCTCTTCCTTGCGCTCGGTCAGCGTCTTGCTGACCATGACGGGGCGGCCCTTGAGCTTGTTGATGGCTTGCAGCAGTGGGAAATCCTTGTCAGAGCCAAATTCAGGCAGTCGACGTTCAGCTGCCGGTTTTTTGGCTTCTTCTTCCAGCTTTTTCAGGGCTTCGTCGCGCGCTTTTTCACGGGCCACATCTTTTTTCTCAATGCCCTGGCCGCTGTTGAGGTGTTTTTCCAGGTCCGCTTCACGGGTACGCAGAGCCGCGAACAGGTTGCCCTCTTCGGTTTCATCCACCATGACGTCCGGCACGATACCCTTGGCCTGAATCGAGCGGCCACTTGGCGTGTAGTAACGCGCGGTTGTGATCTTGAGTCCTGTATCAGGTCCCAGCGGGCGGACGGTCTGGACAGACCCTTTGCCAAAAGTCTGGTTACCCATGATCACGCCACGCTTGTAGTCCTGCAAAGCGCCTGCAACGATTTCACTGGCAGACGCCGAGCCTTCGTTGACCAGAACCACCAGCGGGATGGTTTTGAGGCTGGCAGGCAGACGCTTCAGGGGGTCGGCCCCGCCACGGCGCTGATAAAACTCAGGCGAGGCCTTGTAGGTGAATTTGCTGTCGGCCAATTGCCCATTGGTGGAGACCACCGTGACGTTTTCCGGCAGAAAAGCCGCCGATACCGCGACCGCAGCATCCAGCAGACCACCCGGATCGTTGCGTAGATCCAGCACCATCCCTTTCAGGTTAGGGTCCTGTTTATAAATCTCCTCCACCTTGCGCGCGAAGTCTTCCACCGTGCGCTCCTGGAACTGGCTCAGGCGAATCCAGGCGTAACCCGGCTCCATCACCTTGCCGCGTACCGATTGCGTACGGATTTCCTCACGCGTGATCGTGACCGGGAAGCTGCGGTTCTCATCCTTGCGGAAAATGGTGAGGATGACCTTGGTATTGGGCTCGCCGCGCATGCGTTTGACGGCTTCGTTCAGCGGCAGGCCCTTGACTGCGGTGTCATCAATCTTGGTGATCAGGTCATTGGTCTTGAGGCCAGCCCGGAATGCTGGTGAGCCTTCGATAGGTGTCACGACCTTGACCAGCCCGTCTTCCTGGGTGATCTCAATGCCCACGCCGACAAAGCGGCCTGATGTGCCTTCGCGAAATTCCTTGAAAGACTTTTTGTCGAAATACTGCGAGTGTGGGTCCAGGCTGGCAACCATGCCGGTGATGGCTTCGGTAATGAGTTTTTTCTCATCTACCGGCTCCACGTAATCGGTCTTGACAATGCCGAACACCGAGGCCAACTGCTGCAATTCTTCCAGCGGCAGCGGAGCCAGCGTCCCGCGCGCAACCGTTTGAAGCGATACCGTGGTCAGTGCCCCGGCCACAACGCCCAGAGAAACCCAGCCAGCAATTTTCAGTTTTTGACCCATAAATCATCCTGTGCAGCAAAAACTGCCGCTTCAATATACACCTTGGAGACACGCATTGCCCCTCAGTTCCCCAACGTATGGGCTTTTGAGGGCAACCGCATGCTGCAATCGCCAAATTTGACTGGATTTACTCAAGCTTTACCTTGCGCCGCCACGGCGGCGGCGGCTTTGGCCGCTGCCTCGGCGTCGCCGAGGTAGTAATGCCGGATAGGCTTCAGATCCGCGTCCAGCTCGTAAACCAATGGTATGCCATTGGGAATGTTGAGACCCACAATGTCGTTATCAGCGATGTTGTCCAGGTATTTCACCAGCGCGCGAATGGAATTGCCATGGGCGGCCACCAGAACGCGTTTACCAGCCTTGATGGCGGGCGCCATGGATTCTTTCCAGAAGGGAAGTACCCTTGCTACCGTATCCTTGAGGCATTCGGTCAGCGGTATCTGATCAGGCTGCAGTTTCGCGTACCGGACATCGCCGCGCTCGCTGCGTGGGTCGACAGGCTCCAGCGCTGGTGGCGGCGTATCGTAGCTGCGCCGCCAGACGAGCACCTGCGCATCACCGTATTGCCTGGCTATGTCGGCCTTGTTGAGCCCCTGCAGGGCGCCGTAATGGCGCTCGTTCAGGCGCCAGCTGTGAACCACCGGCAGCCAGGTGCGGTCCATTTCGTCCAGGCAGTGCCACAGCGTTCGCGTCGCGCGTTTGAGCACGCTGGTATACGCCAGATCAAAGTCATACCCTTCGCTTTTCAGTAGCCGCCCTGCATTTTTGGCTTGTTCAACCCCGGTGGGGGTCAAATCCACGTCAGTCCAGCCGGTGAAGCGGTTGTCAAGGTTCCACGTGGATTCGCCGTGGCGGACGAGAACAAGTTTGTGCATGGTTGGATTGATTTTGGGGGGAAGGCGAGCCCGCAGGCGCAGCGTAAGGCCCCATTCTATAAAATGATGGGTTTTACCGTTGGTTACAAGATTGGAATCTGTGTGAAATTCATTATCGATAACTGGATGCTGCTGGCCGTTGCGTTTGCTTCAGGCGCCATGCTGATATGGCCTGTAGTTCAGGGGGCTACCAATGCAGGTCTGAGCGCGGCAGGGGCCGTTCAGTTGATCAATCGCGAGAAAGCAGTCGTGATTGATGTGTGCGAGGCCTCGGAATATGCTGCCGGGCACGTGGGCGGAGCAAAGAATATTCCTCTGGGTCAATTGGAAGAAAAACTGCCGGGGCTGGTCAAGAACAAGTCTGTTCCCATCATTCTGGTGTGCCAAAGCGGCGCCCGCTCCGGGCGTGCGGTGGCGGTGGCGAAGAAGCTGGGCTACGAGCAAGTCCAGTCCCTCGGCGGTGGGCTCGGTGCCTGGCGCTCGGCCAGCCTGCCCATTGAAAAAGCTTGAATCGACCTGAAATAGATTTTTGAGGTTCCACATGCAAGCCGTCAAGATGTATACCACCGCCGTTTGTCCCTACTGCATTCGCGCCAAACAATTGCTTAATGCTCGTGGCGTCTCCGAGATTGAAGAGATTCGCGTGGATTTGCTGGCTGATGAGCGCTCCCGCATGATGGCGCTCACCGGCCGCCGCACGGTGCCGCAGATCTTCATCGGGCAGACGCATGTCGGTGGCTGCGATGATCTGATGGCGCTGGATGGGCGGGGTGCTTTGTTGCCCTTGCTCAATGGCGCCTGAGATAATTCATTCCAATTACTTCCCGCCGATGCCGGTCGTGATGTTCCGGCCCCGCTGGTTTTCAGCAACCGGGCCGGCTTTGTTTTAACCAGAAAGAGTTCCCATGTCTGACCAGCAAGACCCCGTTTTCCAGATCCAGCGCGTTTACCTGAAGGGAGCCTCCCTGGAGCAACCCAATTCACCAGCCATTCTGCTGGAGCAGGAGCAACCTTCGGTGGACATCCAGCTGGGCGTCAATGCATCCCCAGTGGCTGACGGCATTTTTGAAGTCACCGTCACGGCCACCGTGCAGACCAAAATCAAGGACAAAACCGTGTTTTTGATTGAAGCGCAGCAAGCTGGCATATTCGAGATCCGTAACCTGCCTGAAGAGCAGATGAGCCAGATCATGGGTATTGCCTGCCCGCAAATCGTATACCCCTACCTGCGCGGCAATGTGGCTGATCTGATCCAGCGCGGTGGTTTTCCGCCTGTGCATCTCTCGGAAATCAACTTCCAGGCGATGTATGAGCAGCAGCGCGCACAGGCTGACGACGATGCGCCACGCATCGTGACGCAGTAGGCTATTGAGCCTCAGCCCACGTCTATTGGGCGCAAGTCGCTATGAATAAAGTAGCGTTATGAGGATTGCCATTCTGGGGGCTGGTGCTTGGGGAACGGCTCTGGCCGTGAGTGCCTGTCACAACACCAATGCCCGTCATGAGGTCCGTCTGTGGGCCCGCGATCCCGCGCAAACCACCGCGATGCTCGCCGAGCGGGAGAATGCCCGATACCTGTCCGGAGTGGCCTTACCCTCTCAGCTTGAGATTCGCACGGGTCCGCTTGGCCCGCTGGAAGTGGACCTGGTGGTAGTGGGCACACCCATGGCAGGACTACGCAGCATGTTGCAACAGCTGCGGGATTGCAGGAAACCTGTGGCGTGGCTGTGCAAGGGCTTTGAGCCTGCTATGGTGAACGGCTTTGGCCTATTAGCCCATGAAATACAGGCACAGGAAGCTCCTGATTTGATAGCGGGCGTCCTGAGTGGCCCCAGTTTTGCCCAGGAAGTGGCGCTCGGCAAACCAACGGCGCTGGTTGCTGCAAGCGAGCATGCTGCTGTGCGCGAGGCGCTGGTTGAAGCCTTTCACAGCCCGGCTCTGCGCGTCTATGGCAATGATGACATCGTTGGTGTGGAGGTGGGCGGCGCTGTCAAGAACGTGCTCGCCATTGCGACGGGCCTGTGTGATGGTCTTCAGCTTGGCCTCAACGCCCGTGCGGCGCTCATCACAAGGGGCTTGAGCGAAATGACCCGGCTCGGTCTGGCACTGGGCGCCAGAGCCGAAACCTTCATGGGTTTGAGTGGCTTGGGCGATCTTGTCCTGACCGCTACCGGAGACCTGTCGCGCAATCGAAAGGTGGGGTTGGCCCTGGCGGGGGGGCAAACCCTGGTGCAGGCAGTCGAGTCGTTGGGCCATGTGGCAGAAGGTGTCTACTGTGCCCGCACGGTCGTGCAGCGTGCGCAAAGCCTGGGCGTGGAAATGCCGATATCCTCCGCGGTGGTGGCGCTGCTCGATGGTCAAATGAGCCCGGCGCAAGCCGTTGCAGTCCTGATGGGGCGGGAAGCCAGGGAAGAAACCTGATATTTCAAGATCAATGACGATGACTGAGTACTTTGGCTTTACCAGTTCTGAACTGGCCCGGCTGGCCGCTTCGGATTGCGCGCGCGCGCTGCTGGAAGATGTGGGCGGTGGCGATCTCACGGCTGGTTTGATTGATGTCTCGCGGCGTGCCAGGGCACACGTGCTGGCACGAGAGGCCGCCATCATCTGTGGCGCACCCTGGGTTGAGGCCACTTTGCGCCAACTCGATCCCGATGTTCGCCTTCACTGGCTTGTCAGTGAAGGCCAGCGATGCCAGGCGGACCAGGTGGTACTGGAACTGGAGGGCTCGGCCCGGGCACTGCTGTCCGGTGAGCGGACAGCACTGAATTTTTTACAGTTGCTCAGTGCCGTGGCTACCAAAACGGCACGGTATGTTGAAGCAGTACGCGGCACGCACGCGCAGATTGTGGATACCCGAAAGACATTGCCAGGTCTGCGACTGGCGCAGAAATACGCGGTGAAAACCGGCGGAGGTACCAACCACCGAATCGGTCTGTATGACGCTGTGTTGATCAAGGAAAACCACATTGCTGCCGCTGGCGGAGTGACCCAGGCGTTGCAGGCTGCTGCCAAAGTGGCCACACAGGCCAGCTTTATCGAGATTGAGGTGGAAACGCTGACCCAGCTGGAAGAGGCCCTGCAGGCCGGCGCCCGGATGGTATTGCTCGACAACATGGAGCTGCCCATCCTGCGGGAAGCGGTTCGCATCAACGCCGGGCAGGCAATTCTCGAAATATCGGGTGGCGTGACGCTGGAAAGCGTCCATGCCCTTGCACAAACCGGGGTGGACCGCATCTCCATTGGTGCGCTGACCAAAGATGTCAAAGCGACGGACTTCTCGATGCGTCTGAAGGAGTTGGAATGAATGCTGGACTATCCGCTGACACGAGCCCGGTGATTGATGTGGCGTATGAGCAACCTGCGACGGTGGGTGCGCCGGTCTGCCTGACCAAGCACGCCTGGGCGCGTGTGCCGGTGGAGCCTGGTCCGTCCGAGCGCGCGGCACTCAAGGACAAGATTCGCCAGTTGCTGAAGGCTCGTAATGCTGTGATGGTGTCGCACTATTACGTGCATCCGGATCTGCAGGACCTGGCCGAAGAGACCGGCGGCATTGTCAGTGACTCACTGGAAATGGCGCGCTTTGGCCGGGATCATGCGGCGCAGACCCTGGTGGTGTCGGGTGTGCGATTCATGGGGGAGACCGCCAAAATCCTCTCACCCGGGAAAAAAGTCCTGATGCCCGACCTGGACGCCAATTGCTCGCTGGATCTGGGCTGCCCGGCCGACGAGTTTTCAGCCTTTTGCGATGCGCATCCCG
>JAABRC010000131.1 GCA_011391115.1 Candidatus Egaibacter danicus
CCCCTGCGCAGTCCTCAAAAACGGGTACTGACCGCCAGGCTGACAACGCCAGAATCGCCAACATACGCGTGATACCTGATTTTGTTGCCGTAAGCGCTGGTTTGCGCAAAGTTCCATTGGGCCATCAGGTTACGCCCCGAGATGTCATAAGCAATATTGACCTGACCCTCGGCAAATGAGGCCAGCGGAATACCCAGCCGTGCCTGATCCACGTCCTGATTCGCGTTGAAGACAACGAGATAATCTTTCACGGACGCTTCCAGCTTCATTCGGGAGTCCCGGACCTGGGAGGTAAGCAGTTTGTCGGCGTCCTGTGCAAAGGATGCCTGAGACACAACTGCAAGGAAAAGCAGCGCAAGGATGGCGGACAGTGGCTTCATGATGTTCTCCCGGGAACGTGAATTCACTATCGCATGCAGCCACCGGGATGAAAAGCAGTTGAAGCCACGCATCAGGTAAGCATTTCAGCGGTTCTGTAACCTGAGGTTTCAGCTGTTTGTGCTGCGCTCTGGGTTAGGATGATCGCCTGACCTTTCAAATCAAGCCCATGCTCAGTTCGCTACAGCAAACCCGGTACCAGCAGAACGGTTACCTCGTGTTGCCAAATTTCAAAACCGTGGCCGAAATCGCCGCCCTGCGCGCGCGGGCCGGGGAAATCGTGGACGCGTTTGACCCATCGGAGAACATCTCGATCTTCACCACCCAGGAACAGGACCGCCGGGTGGACGACTACTTCATGGGTTCGGCCGACAAGGTGCGCTGCTTTTTTGAGGAAGAGGCGTTTGATGCTGCGGGTCAGCTCAAGCAGGACAAGTCGCTGTCCATCAACAAAATAGGTCATGCCATGCATGACCTGGATCCCCTGTTTGACCGATTCTCGCGCGGCCACGGCATGGCCGAACTGGCCGCTGATCTGGGTCTGAAGCAGGCGCAGATCTGGCAGTCGATGTACATCTTCAAACAGCCCGGCATTGGCGGTGAGGTGCGCTGGCATCAGGACGCCACGTTTTTTGACACCATGCCCATCACGGTGACCACATTCTGGTTTGCGCTGGAAGACGCCACTCTGGACAACGGATGTCTGTGGGTGGAGCCCGGTGGTCACCGCGGCCCGTTGCGCGAGCGTTTTGTCAAAACAGGAAATGCAGCTGCCAGCATCGAAAAGCTGGACGCCACCCCCTGGCCTGATGACCGAACTGCGGTTCCTGTGGAAGTGAGCGCCGGTACACTGGTGGTGTTTCACGGTTTGCTGCCGCACTACAGCGCGCCCAATCGTTCATCCGTTTCGCGCCACGCCTATACGTTGCACGCCACCGATGCCGCGTCGGTCTATTCGTCTAAAAACTGGTTGCAGCGCACGGCAGATATGCCGGTGCGCGGGTTCCAGGCGCGCTCGTCTCAACGGTGATGCAAGTCCGTCGGGCACCCAGTGCTTAATGCTTGAACTTGCCGTCGCGCTCGATGATGGTCAAGTCGGTGAAGCTTGAGCCCTGATGGTCCTTGGCGCTGTAAGTCACGGAAAAGCCGCCGAAGTCGAAGTCGCGCAAAGTCTCCAGA
This sequence comes from Candidatus Egaibacter danicus, assembly GCA_011391115.1. The sequence continues at coordinate 1,558 of JAABRC010000131.1, forward strand.
CCGGCAATCAGGGACTCCCGGCTGGGGGTGCGGCCAGCGCGACGCAGCCCTTCAACCAGCACACGGGCGGAGAGATAGCCCTCAAAGCTCGTAAAGTCAAAGTCACTATGGCCAGAATCCGTCATGTGCTGCTGGTAGTCTCGTACCACAGCGCTCTTGCTGGAGTATGGAAACGGCACCACCTGCGAGATCACCACACCCCGCCCGGCGTCACCCAGCTCATCGGCGAGTGCTTTGGAGCCAACAAAACTGACGTTGAAGAATTGCCCGCCATATCCCTTGCCACGCGCCTGTTTGATGAAGGCCGCGCATGATTTGTAGGCACTGATCTGCACCACGACGTCAGGCTGCGCCTTCAGGATGTCGTCCAGCGCTTTGCTCACATCCACGGTGTTGCGTTCCACAGTACTTACGGCCACCGGCACCAGCTGGCGCTTGGTCAGTGCACGCGTCACGCCCTCAAGCCCGGCCTTGCCATAGGCATCGTTCTGGTAAAACACCGCAATTTTCCTCATTCCCATCGTGGAGACGTGCTGCACGATACGTTCGGTTTCATCAAAATAACTGGCGCGCACGTGAAAGACATTGCGGTTGAAGGGTTCACGCAATGCCTGCGCGCCGGTGAACATGCCAATCAGTGGCACCTTCTCTGCGGTAATGACCGGTAGTGCCGCCAGACCCGTCGGGGTGCCCACCGAGCCCGCCAATGCAAATACCCTGTCTTCCTTGATTAACGCCTTCACTGCGGCGACGGCTTTCTCGGGCTCATAGCCGTCGTCGCGCGTTACGAGTTTGATCGCGCGCCCGTTGATACCCCCTTGCGCATTGACGGTCTTGAAGTAACTCTGCATGCCCATCTGCATGCGCAGACCCAGTTGAGCCGCTGGCCCGGTGGTGGCGGCAAACTGGCCGATAACGATTTCGGTGTCCGTAACGCCATTTTCGGCCAGCGCCGGTGAGACTGCCACGGCCAAAGCCAAGACAAAGAGATGCTTAGACAGGTACATGATTCTCCCGACCATAAAGATCCAACAAGGGCCTAGTGTCGCCAGAAAGTTCCGTCGGACCGGTCATGTTCGCATGGATAGCCATCTTTTCGATCTCAAGACCGTTGCGTAAATGCATACAGCCCCTGCGGTGATCCGCGCGGCTGCGTCGTCCGGTCAGGTCGCCACCATCGGCGCAAACCGGGAGACGCCCAGCACGGCCTCGCCGCGTTCAGGTTGCACCGGCGCAACCTGATTGCGTCCACCGCGCTTGGCCTCATACAACGCACGGTCTGCCGTTTGAACCAGCACATCCAGCGTCGCGGTCTGGCCTGCATCGGCACACGCGACACCTACACTGACGGTAACCCGCACCACTTCTGATTGCACACGCAACTGTGCCAATCCAGCGACCGCCTCACGCACCCGTTCGGCCAGATGGTGAGCATGGTCACGATGCGTATTGGGCAACAAGACCACAAACTCTTCACCACCCCAGCGTGCCAGCAGATCGGTGGTGCGCAGTGCTTGAGCGCAGCACTGGCTGATTTCAATCAGCACCTGATCGCCCATGCTGTGGCCATGCAGGTCATTGATGCGCTTGAAGTGGTCCACATCCAGTATCAGCAGGGCCATGGGCAACTGGTGCCGCTGCGCCAGATGCAGCTCGCGCTGCACACCCTGCAAAAAATGCCGCCGGTTGCTCAATCCGGTGAGGCTGTCGGTCATGGAGAGTGCGTGTGCCCGACTACGCGCCTGCTCCAGTGCAACTGTCAGAGAAAAGATGACTGCGCCAGTGACCAGCGTCATCGGCAACGGAACCAGCAAGGAAATGTAAAAAGCCGACCCCATCTCCTGGTGGCCCAGAAAGCGCAAAAAAAGCCAGGTCAGCGCCAGCGAGCCCAGCGACGCACACGTGCTGAACAGCAGCGTGGTTTGCCAAACACCCAGTCGCACAACACTCTGAGAGAAACGCCGCAGAAGCGGTGTCAACTCAAGCGGCTCCGTATGCGAAGACGGGGAATTGGGCATAACCGGCGATTATCTGGCCCGTTCGTTGGCCACGTCAACGCGTTTTCACGCGGCTTGCGCCACACGGCCCGCAAGACCGGCAGGGTCCGTAGCCAAGCCACCGCCATAGCCCCTATCAATCCATTAGCCAAATCCAATTGGCCAAATTAATACATAATCCCTACCATTCGTCCTGTGCTGATAGAAAACCTCTACCAGTAGATCCTTCAACCTTCAGGAGCCCACGATGACTGCTACACAACAACGCCCCGAGATCAAGACCATGGCCAACCTCGAATCCGCCTTTGCTGGTGAGTCGATGGCCCATATCAAGTACCGCTATTTCGCGAAACTGGCCCGCGAAATGGGTGACGAAGACACAGCCCGCACGTTTGAGGAAACTGCTGACCAGGAGGTGATGCACGCCTTTGGCCACCTGGATCTGCTCTACCCCAAGGCCACCATGACACCGGCCAAGGCGCTGCAAATCGCCATCGACGGCGAGACTTATGAGTACACCGAGATGTACCCCGGCTTCCGTAAAACCGCTGAAGCTGAAGGACACGCTGCGGCTGTAGCCGAGATGGACGAGCAGATTGAAGAGAGCAAGGTGCACGCGGCCCAGTTTCGGGCCACGCTGGAAAAAGCACAAAAACGCTTCGCCGCGCTGGCCAAAGTGGAAGAACGGCACGCCAACCACTACAAAGCCCAGTTGGCCAAGGTAACGGCTTGACTGGCCAGGCAGTTCAAATGCTATATATTTAATAGCTGTTCACGCATATTTTACAAGGGTCAAGGCCCGATTTGTTCACTAAAATTTCAGGAAACCACATGAAGACATACCTTTGCATTGTTTGCGGCTTTATCTACGACGAGGCCGTTGGCCGCCCCGAAGACGGCATAGCACCCGGCACCAAATGGGCCGACGTGCCCGAGAGCTGGGCTTGCCCGGACTGCGGAGTCGCCAAGGCAGACTTTGAGGCGGTGGAGATCTGAGCGCCACGTTACAAGTTGTAACGGTTGATACGCTGGCGGACAGGATTACCCGGGCTTCGGTGCGATTTCGGGTCTATCCTTGAGCCAGGCTATCAATTTAGAGAGGCGAGAGGCGTGCGATCGAGTTCTGTGAAAAAAATGCAAATGTCGTTGATTGCAGCGGTAGTCGCCTCTTTGGTGGCCTGCGGTGGTGGTGGTGCAGCCACGCCCGTAGCGGCGGTTGGCGGAACGCCAACGCCAACGCCAACGCCAACTCCGACTCCGACCCCATCAAATGTAATTTCCGCCAATCCGGGCAACTACCTCACGTTGCTGGCTGCGCTCAAGCCTGGCGATACCCTGTTACTTGCGCCTGGCAATTACGGTGTGGACAGCAATGGGAATGACACTGGCAACCCACCTGGCCTCCCGCTGTTTGGCATCAACGGCACGGCCACGGCGCCGATCACGATCACCGGTCCCGAGAGTGGGCCGCGGCCGGTTCTCCTGGGTAGATCGACTCATAACACCGTCCGTATTGATGGCTCCAGCTACGTCGTTGTGCGCAACATCGACATCAACAATCGTGGACTGGGTGCGCCCGGCGTCGCCTCGCAAGGCGTTTCGCATCACATCACGCTGGAGAACCTTTATATCCACGGCGTCGGTGACAGCCAGCAGACTGTCGGCATCGCGGCCAACAGTGCGCCCACGTGGAACTGGACCATCCGTAACAACCAAATCATCGGTGCCGGCACCGGGATGTACCTCGGGAACTCCGACGGCAATGCCCCCTTCGTGGCCGGCCTGATAGAACACAACCTGATTCGCGACACCATCGGCTACAGCATGCAGATCAAGCACCAGACTGTCTGGTCTTCAGTCCCGGCTGGCATGCCGACCGGCACCACCACGACGGTCGTCCGTCACAACGTGTTTTCCAAGTTGAGCAGCTTCGTCTCGGCGGATGGCGCGCGACCCAACTTGCTGGTGGGCGACCAGCCCCCGAGTGGGCCCGGCTCCGGGAATGGCTTCGAGATTTACGGCAATTTCTTCTGGCAAAACCCGACTGAAGCGCTATTTCAGGGCGAGGGCAACATTGCGTTTCACCACAACCTGATGGTCAACGCCTCTGGCCCGGCAGTCGTCATTCAGCGGCACTACGGCTCTGTGCGCAACGTGCGGATCTTCGCCAACACCATCGTGGCACGCGACAACGGAATTTCCGTCACCGGTGGTCAATCCGGAACAACGCAGCGTGTGTCTGGCAATGCGGTGTTCGCCGCAAACCCGGTCAGCATCAGCGGGGTTGATGCCGCTCAAATTGACAATGTCACGGGTAGCCAGGCCGCAGCCGCGACCTATCT
>JAABRC010000132.1 GCA_011391115.1 Candidatus Egaibacter danicus
GGCCTTTCATACGAGGCAAAAAAGCAGTTACTTGAACTTGTTCTGCGGCACCGTCTTCAGATCGGTCGGCAGCGAGTGCACGTAGTTGGCCAGTTCCTTGAGTTCCGCATTCGAGAACTGCTTGGCAATGCCAGCCATCACGCCGTTGGAGCGGCCCCAGGTGGCGTTGCCCTCGGTTTTGTAGGATTTCAGCGCCACAAACAGGTAGTCCGCATGTTGGCCAGCGATTTTCGGGTAGGTGGGGTCAATCGGCTTGGCGAAGTTGTCGCCATGGCAGGATACGCAGGCGCCTTTGGTCAACAGCTCGGCTACCTTGCCGCTGGCTTCGGCTTTGCCGGCTACCGGGGCACCCTCAACGTTGCCGCTGGCTTCGTAATAAGCAGCCACATCGGCCAAATCCTGATCATTCATGGAATCCGTGACACCGCGCATGGTGGGGTGCTTGCGGTCGCCTTTTTTGTAGGCGTTCAGGGCGGAAACAATGTATTTGGCACCCTGACCGGAGATCATGGGCACCTTGTAAATCTCGGGGAAACTGGCTTGATAGCCCTTGATGCCGTGGCAGCCGATACACATGGCGATTTTTCCCTGACCAGCCTTGGCATCACCTTTGACCTCCTGGGCGTTGGCGGAAAACGCCGTCACGCAAGCGACAAGCAGGGCAGACATCGACAAGAACAGTTTTTTCATTTTGCGAGGACAATCAATCAGTGACTGGAAAACGGGTGTACGAGATTATATCGACCACTCTTTTCCACCGATTTGACCATTTGGTCTGCCATTTTTCCTGCCACCCACCATGACCATGAAATTCAAGGGAACCAAGAACTACGTTGCCACGCAGGACCTGATGCTGTCCGTCAACGCGGGCATTACCCTCAAGCGCCCCCTGCTGGTGAAAGGCGAGCCCGGCACCGGCAAAACGATGCTGGCCGAGGAAGTGGCCCAGGCATTGAACATGCCACTGCTGCAATGGCACATCAAATCCACTACCAAGGCCCAGCAGGGTTTGTATGAATACGATGCGGTGAGCCGTCTGCGCGACTCGCAGCTGTCTGACGTGGACGGTGGCGAACGGGTGAAGGACATTCACAATTACATCGTCAAGGGTGTGCTCTGGCAGGCATTTACAGCAGAGGAGCCTGTGGCGCTGCTGATTGACGAAATCGACAAGGCCGACATCGAGTTTCCGAACGACCTGCTGCGCGAAATCGACCGCATGGAGTTTTACTGTTACGAAACACGCGAGCTGATTCGTGCGAAACATCGCCCGCTGGTGTTCATCACCTCCAACAACGAAAAAGAGTTGCCCGACGCCTTTTTGCGCCGCTGCTTCTTCCACTACATCAAGTTCCCGGACGCCGAGACCATGAAGAGCATCGTGGATGTGCACTTCCCCGGTCTGAAGAAAGAGTTGCTGACGGCGGCGATGAAGACGTTTTATGACGTGCGCAACCTGCCCGGCCTGAAAAAGAAGCCTTCCACCAGCGAGCTGCTGGACTGGCTCAAGCTGCTGGTGGCCGAAGATATTTCGCTGGACGTGCTGCAAAGCAAGGATGACAAGGTCACCGTGCCGCCACTGGTGGGAGCCCTGCTCAAGAATGAGCAGGACGTCACACTATTTGAAAAGCTCGTGTTCATGCAACGGCATAACCGCTGACTTAGGGCTGAACTGTTGTGAACAAATTGCTGCTTGAAGGCCTGTCAGATGCTATCGGTTTTATCGGAGGGGCCTTGCTGGGCTTCTGGATTGGCCGCCTGTTTGGACTGAACATTTTTTCAGCGGGTTATGACAACGCCAGCATCGGCGCCATTGTTCTGGTGGGACTAGGCGGTGGAGTAGGTCTGCAACTGGCGCGACGCTGGCGTGCAGGAAAAAACCCGCAGAAAAAGGACTGAAAAAATGGCTTTTGTAGAACCCGTCAAACTCTCTGCTCGCGGAGTCGAGTTGGTGCCACTTGACTTGGGCCATGAGGCCGGCCTGCGAGCCGCAGCGGCAGACGGCGAGTTATGGAACATCCGCGTTACCTCGGTGCCCGAGCCGGAACAAACCCGCAAATACATCGAAGACGCGCTGGCCATGCGCGAAGCGGGCAACCGCTTTGCCTTTACCGTGACGGATGCCACCACGGGAACTGTCCTGGGCTGCACCAGTTACCACGATATCGTGCCCGCTATCAAGCGCGTGGAAATTGGCTACACCTGGTATGCCAAACGCTGCCAGCGCACCCACGTGAACTCCACCTGTAAGCTGTTGATGATGACGCATGCCTTCGAGACACTGGGTTGCCACGTGGTGGGCTGGCGCACGGACAACTTCAACTTTGCGTCGCAAGCGGCCATTGAGCGGCTAGGCGCCAGAAAAGACGGCGTCATTCGCGGCCACGCCCTGCGGCGCGATGGCACCATTCGCGACACGGTGATCTACAGCCTGCGCAGCGGCGAGTGGCCGGAGGTCAAGGCGCAGTTGCTGCATTCACTGAACAAACCCAGGAACTAGGCATCAGGTTGCTGGCAACAGGAGTGACATCATGTTGATCGATTTCTTTTACACGCTGCGTTCGGCCAAGCTGCCGGTTTCGGTCAAGGAATACCTGACCCTGATGGAAGCGTTGAAAGAGGGTGTAGTAGGACCAGCCAGCGACAACGAAGACGGCAGTGGCTACAAGATCGACGACTTTTATTACCTGAGCCGCACCACGCTGGTGAAGGACGAAAAGCACTACGACAAGTTCGACCGCGCGTTTGCCTCGTACTTCAAAGGTGTGGAGACCGTAGCCGATTTCACGCAGGACATTCCTCTGGAATGGCTACGCAAAAACCTGGAACTGGAACTTAGTCCCGAAGAAAAAGCCAAGATCGAGAAAATGGGCTGGGACGAGCTGATGGAAACGCTCAAGAAGCGTTTCGAAGAGCAGAAAGAGCGCCACGAAGGCGGCAGCAAGATGATTGGCACGGGCGGTACGTCACCCTTTGGTGCCAACGGCTACAACCCGCAGGGCATCCGCATTGGCCAGGAAAAAAGCCGCAACAAGAGCGCGGTAAAGGTCTGGGATCAGCGCGCGTACAAGGATTACGACGATACACAGGAGCTGGGCACACGCAACATCAAGATTGCCCTGCGCCGCCTGCGCAAGTTTGCGCGTGAAGGCCACGAAGACGAGCTGGATCTGGATGAAACCATCAGCAAAACAGCCGCCAATGCGGGCTATCTGGACATCAAGATGCGGCCGGAGCGCCACAACAACGTCAAGGTGCTGTTGCTGATGGACGTTGGCGGTACCATGGATGAGCACATTGCCCGCGTGGAAGAAATGTTCTCGGCCACCAAGACCGAGTTCAAACACATGGAGTTTTATTACTTCCACAATTGTGTGTATGACTTCATGTGGAAGAACAACCGCCGTCGCTTCAGTGAGAAATTTGCCACCTGGGACATCATCCGCAAGTACAACAAGGACTACAAGCTGATCTTCATTGGTGACGCCACCATGAGCCCATATGAAATCTTGCAGCCCGGTGGCAGCGTGGAATACAACAACGAAGAAGCCGGTGCCGAATGGCTGCAACGCCTGACCAGCGCGTTTCCAAAATTCGTGTGGATCAACCCCGAGCCGCAAGGCGTTTGGCAATACCGCCAGAGCATCAGCGTGATTCAGCAGATCGTGAATCAGCGCATGTACCCCCTCACCATCAAGGGTCTCGAAGAAGCGATGCGCCTGCTGTCAAAATAGCCTGATGATCAGGTGGCAGGAACTGCGAAGAAGATTGCAAAAAACCATCAACGCGCTGGCCCTGTTGCCAGTCTGTTTTGTCTGGATGGTTGTTACGTTTTCGGGTTCCCTGCAGGCGCAACAGGCCCTGCCACAGGCCCCTGCCGGTCCATCCTTTGATGTCGAGATCAAGGCGCCGCAAGAGATCCAGACCTATTTACAAAGCCACCTGGAGCTGCTGCGCTACCGCGAACTGAACGATCTGGACGCCAGCGAGCTCGAAAGGCTGATGGAAGCCGCCGAGCGAAATACGCGGGACCTGCTGGGAACACTTGGCTACTTCTCGCCAGACATCGGGCTGACCTTGCGCCAGACGGCTGCCCAGCCCTCCGCTGCCAGCCAGGCACCCCAGGTGGTATCGATTTCTGTGGTGCCGGGCGAACCCACCCGGATTGGTTCAGTCAACCTGGTCTTCACGGGTCCGCTGGGAACAGATTCGTCAGCCGTCGCGCAGCGAAATGCCATTCGCGCCAGTTGGCCTTTGCGCCCGGGCATGATCTTCACGCAAGCGGGCTGGGACCAGGCGAAAACGCAAGCCCAACTACTATTGACCGGCCAGCGTTATCCGGCGGGCCAGATCGTGGACAGTCGCGCCGAGATTGATGCGCAAGCCCGGTCGGCAAGTCTGAATGTCACACTGGATTCAGGTCCGGCCTACCGCATGGGGCCGCTGCTAATCACCGGAACAGAACGTTACGACCCCGCGTTGGTCGCGAGGGTAGCCCGGCTGGATCCGGGCTCTGACTACGACAGGGCCCGTTTGCAGGAGGCGCAACAGCGGCTGGCAGACAGTGGCTATTTCGATTCCGTCTTTGTCTCGCTGGATACCGCAGGAGATGTGGGTGCAGCACCCGTTCTCATTCAGGTGCGTGAGGCCAAACGGCAAAAGCTGGTGCTGGGCATTGGCGCCAGCACGGACAGCGGACCCCGTCTGTCGCTGGAACACACGAACCACCGCATTCCACTCATCGACTGGCGAGCCGTCTCGAAGATTTCTCTGGACCGTGACACCCGGTCAGCGGGAGTCGAGTTGACTGCTCCGCCGGACCAGAACAACTGGCGATGGGTAACGTCCGCTTTACTGAAAAATGAGACCAGCGGGAGTTTTGATGTCATCAGCCAGCGCCTGCGTGCGGGCCGCATGCAGGAAGGTGACCGAATCGACCGTAACTACTACCTTCAGTACGACCGTGCCAGAACCACAGGTAGCGCAGGTGTCACGGTGGCTGACTCGATCAGTGCCAACTACGCCTGGACGCAGCGCAACTTTGACAGTCTGCCGTTTCCTTCCAGCGGATATGGACTGGGCGTAGAACTGGGGGGGGGCACCACACTGGGCAATAACCGGGAACCCTACTTTCGTACGCAGGCTCGCTGGTTGGGTGTCTGGTCACTGGCCAGCCGGCAGGAAAGTTATCTGCCCTCATCACGCAGCGGGCGAATTGCCGTGCGCGTGGAGGGCGGGGCAGTGGTCGCGCGCGCCGGGGTGACCTTGCCCAGCACCCAGCTGTTTCTGACCGGAGGCGACACCACGGTGCGGGGCTACAGCTTTGAGAGCATCGGAACCGAGCTGACCAGCGGACAAACCGCGGCAGGGCGCTATTTGGCAGTTGGCAGCGTTGAGTGGCAACGCCCCATCACTTCCAATGACAAGCTGACGGATTGGGAAGGCGTGCTGTTCGTCGATGCCGGTGCCGTGGCAGACAAACCATCTGAGCTCAAGGCGAAGGTGGGTATTGGCGCTGGTGTCCGCTGGAAAAGCCCGGTGGGGCCTTTGCAGATTGACCTGGCTTACGGTCTGGCCGTGAAGCGTTTGCGGTTGCATTTGAACGTGGGATTCACCTTCTGATGACGCAGCCGGAGTTTTCCAGAAAAAGAATGCGCCTGTTGGTCTGGGCATTTGCACTGCCCTTCGTTGCGGCAGCCGCGCTGATCGCGGCACTCTGGTTCTGGACAGACTCAGATACCTCGCTGGCCAGCGCATTGAGTCAGGCTACCCGGTACCTGCCCGCTGGTCAATCGCTCACGGTAGAGGGTGTTCACGGATCACTTCGACGAGGCGGCCACATTGAGACGTTGCGCTGGAAGAACGGCACCTGGACCATCGAAGCCCGGCAGATTG
>JAABRC010000133.1 GCA_011391115.1 Candidatus Egaibacter danicus
ATGGCAGCACGGTCTGAACGGGTAAAACGCTCGGCCAGCTCTTCGCTGACCAGTTCGGCGTCTGTCTTGCCGATGATGTCCGATGCCGGCAATCCCATATAGGTTTCGAAAGCCGAATTGCAGGCCAGGTAAATGCCTTTTGTGCATTTCAGCCAGACCCGGTCTGGGATGGTCTGAATCAGGGTATTGAGCAGTACCTGATTCATCAGGGCAGTTTCAACGGCCTTCTTGCGTGCCGTGATGTTGCGCCCAACGCCGCGATAACCCGCAAATTCCCCCTCACTGTCGAAAATGGGTTGCCCGCTGACCGAGAACCAGTAATTGCCAATGATGGGGTGGTGGCGCTGGATCTCAAAATCCTGAAAGGGCTGGTAGGCATACAGCAGGGCACGATGCACCTCCCAATCGGCCTCAGTCAGGTTGAGCGAACCCATTTCCCAACGGGTTCTCCCCGCCGCAAATTCACTGGGCAGCCCCGACTTTTCAACACTGCCTTCATAACGGGAAAATCGGAAATCCGCGTCCTGCTCCCAATACCAGTCGGCCGAAAGCTCGGTCAGGCTGCGAAAACGCTGTTCGCTCTCCCGCAGGCGTTCCTGGATCTGGCGACGCTGGGTAATGTCCTCAACGGTACCTTCGTAAAACAGAATCTCGCCCTTGCCGTCATAGACGGCATGGGCATGTTCACGCACCCAGATCCGCTCGCGGGTCTTATGGCGATAGACCTCGGAAACAAAATCGATGACTCGTCCCTTGGACGACATCAACGCCATGAATTCGTAGCGCCGATGGGGCAGCACGTACCACTCCTTGGCAATGTCGCGAACCCCGTCCAGCATGGCGGGCTCGGACCCATAGCCATTCATGCGCACCAGCGCAGCGTTAGCCCGCAGTTGCCTGCCGTCAGGCGTCGTCCGGTAGGCCCCGATTGGCAACAAGTCAAACAGCGACGAGAAGTCGTCTTCGGATTCGGATTCCGAATTCAAGGCGAATTGCGACTTCATCATGTCGGAGTTGTGAGGGCGTTTTGGGTGGGCGGAGACTGAATCTCTACAGTCTAACTGAGGGCGGTTTGCCCAGAAAAGGACTTATTCCCGGATTCAGTCTATTTCAGGCTACCCGACAGAAATTGGGCCAAACGCTCGCTTTTGGGCTGGCTCAGCACCTGCGCCGGGATGCCCTGTTCTTCGATTTTTCCCTGGTGCAGAAAAATCAGGTGGTTGGCCACTTCCCGGGCAAAACCCATTTCATGGGTCACTACGACCATGGTTCGGCCCTCCGACGCCAGTTTTTGCATCACGCGCAAGACTTCTGACACCAGTTCAGGATCCAGCGCACTGGTTGGTTCGTCAAACAGCATGACCTCCGGCTCCATGGCCAGCGACCGGGCAATGGCGACGCGTTGCTGCTGGCCGCCACTCATATGGGCCGGGTAACGGTCTTCCATATTGGGTAAATCAACCAGAGCCAGGTATTTGCGAGCCCGTGCGACGGCTTCGTCACGGCTGATACCCAGTACGTGAACGGGCGATTCGATGATGTTTTGCAGCACCGTCATATGGGCCCAGAGGTTGAAGTGCTGGAACACCATAGCCAGCTTGGTGCGCATGCGCTGCAGCTGTTTCACATCGACCGCGTTGAGCTCAGCATTTTTGCCGGGGGCCAGCTTCAACTCTTCTCCAGCCACAATAATCCGGCCCTGATTGGGTTTTTCAAGCAGGTTGATGCAGCGCAGGAATGTACTTTTGCCCGAACCCGAGCTGCCAATGATGCTGATCACGTCGCCAGCCCGAGCCTCCAGTGAAACACCCTTGAGAACTTCGTTCTGGCCGAACTTCTTGTGAATGTCGATAGCCTGGAGCTTCAGTGGTGCGGTGGTCATGATGGGCAGCTTCTCGGGAAAATAGGTTTTCTAGGCGCTCAACAGGTAGCCGGTCCGGAAGGGTTTGCTGCCGGCGATATTGGCGAGGTCATCGTTGGCGATGACGTAGCGGTCACGCAACCGGGCATACATCACGCCTGCGACTTCTGCACGTGCGCTGTAGGTGGTGTTGGCAATGGGGTCAATGACTTCAGCCACCAGGTCACCCACATTCAGGCGATCGCCTGGCTTTGCTGCGAACACCACCATCCCCGGGACCGGTGACTTGACGGTTTGCGAACCTGCCAGCGGGGTGGCCTCGCACTTTGGCGACGGAAGGGCGGGCGCCATTCCCGCTACCAGGCCTGCGTGCTGAAGGTAGCCAAAAATGGCCTGCGCATCAGCACGTCCCCATTCATGGCTGACATCGGCTTCACCACGCAGTTCGACTGTGGTGGTGGCGCAGGCCTGTGGAATAGGCCGCTCCGGCCGCAATTCGGCCACTCTTTCGGCGAGCTGCCACCAAAGACCGGACAGACATTCATCAAATGACAGGCCACCTGAATTCTTGGCCAGCAGAACGGCTTCAGCACCGAGCAGGCGGGCAAGTGGCTCCAGCTGGGGCCAGCAGGGGTTTTCGGTGTAGAGGTGCAGGGCGGCTTCGCAATCGCAATGCAGGTCCAGCACGATGTCGGCGTCGAACGACAGGCTGACAAGACGTTTGCGCAGGCTTTGCAGTTCGGTAGCGGGTACCCATTGCTCGACAAATGAACGCACAGTTTCACGGATTATTTGCACGTTCTCCAGCGGGTCCTGCCCGAGCTTGTCACGTACCACGGGTAATACGACCGCACATAAATCAGGGTAGTGCCGGTTGAAGTTCTCCGAAGTGCCCAGCTCAAATCGCCCCATGGGTTTGTGATCCAGCCGCTGCGCCAGACCGATGGGGTTGGCGACCGGCACCAGAATGATTTCACCCTGAATCTGGCCCTCCCGCTGCGCACGCTCCAGCAGCACGCGCAGGTGGTGGGCTGCCAGCATGCCGGGCAATTCCTCTGCGTGCAGGCTGGCCTGAATGTAGGCTTTGGGCCGGGCGCCTGGCGTGCCGAAATGCAGGCTGGTCAGGGTTTTCTGGCTGCCTAGACTTTGAGAGAGGAGGGCGTAGTCAATGCGTTGCATGGCAATCAGTTTTTGCGTGGTGCCAGATGAGCCAGGAAATGGCGTTCCGCCAGTTTGAAGACACCGATCAGGCAGAACGTGGCCAGCAGATAGATGGCCGCCGCAGCCAGGTACGCCTCAAACGGCAAGTAGAAGTCTGAATAGATTCGGCTGGCTGCGGCTGTCACGTCCAGCATGGCGGGCACGGCGCTGGCCAGACTGGTGCTTTGCAGCATCATGACAACTTCGTTGCTGTAGGCGGGCAACGTACGGCGCATGGCGCTGGGAAGTACAACCCGCCGCATGACCTGAAAGCGGTTCATGCCAAAGGCCTGCGCTGCCTCAATTTCACCGGCGTTGGTTTCCCGGATGGAGCCCGCCAGCATTTCGGCGGTGTAGCCAGCGGTATTCAGGCTGAAAGCGAGCAGGGCACAAAAGAACGGGTCCTTGAAATGCGTCCAGGGCCAGACGTCGTCCCAGCGCGCCTGGATCCATTCGAGTTGTCCCAGTCCGTAATAGATCAGATAAACCTGCAGCAGCAGGGGGGTGCCACGAATCACAAAGGTATAGGCGCCAACCAGACGCTGCAACAAAACGCTGCGCCCGGTGAGCATCAACGCGAACACCAGTGCGAAGATGCCGCCCAAAGCCAGTGAAGAGAACAGGAGCACCAGCGTGGTGACGATCCCTTCTCCATACATCGACAGGCTTTCGGGACGGAAAATGACTTCCCAGTTCATCTAGAACTCACTCCGCTTGGTACCCAGGCTGTAGCGTGCGTTGAGTTTGCGCAGCACCACCAGTGAAACCCATGTGTAAATCAGGAACAGCCCGGCGGTGAACAGGAAAAAAGCAAACGGGGATCGGGTGGCCGCGCTCGCCTGTTTGGACAGGTAGGTCATCTCCTGCAGCCCGATCAGGCTGACCAGTGCGGTGGCCTTGATCAGCACCAGCCAGTTGTTGGTAAACCCGGGTAACGCATACCGTACCATCTGGGGAGCGGTAATGCGCAAAAAAACCTGTCGGGGATTCATGCCAAAGGCTGCCCCCGCCTCAAACTGACCTCGGGGAATGGCCAGAATGGCCCCGCGGAACGTCTCGGTCATGTAGGCGCCGTAAATGAAACCCAGCGTCAGCACGCCTGCGGTAAACGGGTTGATGTCGGGCGTGACATCGCTGCCTAGCGCCTCCAGCAAATTGTTCAGGCCGATGCTGCCGCCATAAAAGACCAGCAGCATCAACACCAGATCAGGAATGCCGCGGATGATGGTGGTGTAAACGGTAGCCAGACCGACCAATGGCGGTTTGCCAGAGAGTTTGGCGGCGGCACCGATCAGCCCCAGGATTGTGGCGACCACCAGAGCCGCCAGCGACACGGCAACTGTAAGCAGGGCGCCGTAGAGGATGGACGAGTAGTAAGCGCTCAAAAGATATCCAGGTGGAAAGCCGGAAAGAGAGCCAACGGGAAGAGAGCTAAAAAAACAACCGATGGGCAGGGTGTCGCAGTGATGGACACCCCAGCCACATCGGCAGATTGGTGATGTTTACTTGCCGTAAACGTCGATCTTGAAGTACTTGTCGTTGATCTTCTTGTAAGTGCCGTTGGCGCGAATGGCCTTGATGGCACCGTTCAATTCGCCCTTCAGAGCCGCGTCGCCTTTACGAATGGCAAAACCAGCGCCTGTTCCGAAGTATTTTGGAATGTACAGTTCGGGCCCGACCAGGCCGTAGTCCTTGCCTTCGGGCTTGCTCAAGAAGCCGCCTTGCACTTCCAGCACGTCAGCCACGGTACCGTCAAGACGGCCAGCCTTGATGTCCAGATAGACCTGGTCTTGCGCTTCATAGGGCGTCACCACCACCCCGGCTTTTTTCAGCTCGGCGTTGGCATATTTTTCCTGGGTGCTGCCTTTGAGGACACCAATCTTCTTGCCTTTGAGCGAGGCCAGGTCGGTGAACTTGATGTCGTTCTTGACGACGATCTTGCTGGGCGTGTTGTAGTATTTGTCGGTGAAGTCAACCACTTTCAGGCGATCTTCCGTGATGGACATGGAACTGATGATCACGTCATATTTTTTGGCCTGCAAACCGGGGATCATGCTGTCCCACACCTGTTCAACAAATACGCACTTGCGTTTGACTTGCTCGCATACGGCGTTGGCAATGTCCACGTCAAAGCCGGTGGGTTTGCCATCGGGAGTCTTGAATGTGAATGGCTCATAAGTGGGGTCAATGGCCACTTTCAGTTCTTTGGCCTGTGCCATGGCGGCAACGGACAAGGATGTCATGGCAATTGCCAAAATCACTTTTTTCATCTGTTTTCCTTGAAGCAAAAAAATCATTCTAGCCATTTAATTTCTCCCAAAACCTAGCGTTTCTACTGTCGTCGTCCGTGTCCCGGCGTGCAGGGCGGCCGATTGCACAGGCTGGAAAATATCTTTATAGTTGCATGCGCAACCAATTGAGGTCACATTTTGTCGGCCCTGTTACACCTCCCACATCAGAAAGGTCCACATGGTCATGTCAGTCAATGCACAACACGTGCCACAACGCTGTTCAGTCCTGATTGCGGGTGGCGGACCTGTAGGGTTGACACTTGCAGCGTTGCTGGCGCATCAGGGAGTTCAATGTCTGGTGGTGGAGGCGGATGAAGGTTATTGCACCGGTAGCCGCGCCATCTGCATGTCCAGGCGCTCCCAGGAGATTTTGGGCTGGGTCGGCGCAGACCGTCCGTTGGTAGAAAAAGGCCTGTCGTGGGTGGGGGGTCGCAGTTTCTATCGAGACACCGAGGTGCTGCATTTCGAAATGCCGAGCGAGCCAACACAGCGCTTCGCACCCATGGTCAACATTCAGCAATACTA
>JAABRC010000134.1 GCA_011391115.1 Candidatus Egaibacter danicus
GGCGCAGGAGGCCGTAGCGTTATTTCCCGACAAGATTCACGGCCTGGTTTTGTCGGGCACGTCGGCTGCTTTTGGCAAACCAGGTGGCGACTGGCAACTAAGGTTTTTGAACAGCCGCTTCGCGCCGCTGGATGCCGGTTTGGGTTTGTCAGGTCTGGCCAGCACACTGGTGCGCGGGATGGTGGCGCCCGATGCCAGCGAGCAGGCGGTTCAGGCTGCAGAGCGGCTGATGGCGCAGGTGCCGGAGGCAAGCTACCGGGCGGCGCTGTCGGCCATTGTGTCGTTCAACCGCCTGGACAACCTGGCCAACATTCGCGTTCCTGCGCTGTGCATAGCCGGTGAGCATGATCAGAATGCAACGCCTGCGGTCATGGAAAAAATGGCCGCGCGTATTCCCGGTGCCGGCTACGTTTGTTTGCCGGGCCTGGGCCATTTGGCCAACATGGAGCGTCCCGACGCTTTTAATGCCGTGGTACTTGAATTTTTGAAGCAACATTTTTCTGGTTGAGGAGTTTTCCCATGTCTGCCTTGATGTCATCCTCGCCCCAGGTGCCGGCTTCGCCATCGTCGCCGCCCGCGTCCCGCTATCTGCCGCCGTCCATCACCGGTGACTACAGTGAGCTCACGGAGAAGCAGAAAAAACTGCTGGCCATTGCATCCGATCTGGGGCGCAACAAGTTTGCGGCACGTGCAGAGCAAATTGACCGTGATGCGGTTTTCCCGTTCGAGAACTATGCGGACCTGCGTGAAGCGGGTCTGCTGAAAATCTGCGTGCCTGAGCAATATGGTGGCTGGGGGGCGGATTTTGCCACCTACGTCATGACCGCCGCCGAGATTGGCCGGCATTGCGGTGCCACGGCGCTCACGCTCAACATGCACGTCAGCTCCACCATGTGGACCGGCTTCATTGCCGACGACCTCGACATGACGCCCGAGCAGCGTGCCAACCACGAGAAACACCGCGCCATGCACTACCAGCGCGTGGTCGAGGAAGGCAAAATCTATTCGCAGCCGTTCTCCGAGGGTGGCGCGGCGGCGGCTGGCAAGGCCCCGTTTGGTACGTTGGCACGCCGGGTGGAAGGTGGCTACATCGTCAACGGGAAAAAGATATTTGCCTCGCTGGCGGGCGCGGCGGACTATTACGGCATCCTGTGCACGCTGGACAAGCCGGGTGCTACCCAGCGGGATTCCCTGTACATCGCCATCGACAAAAACCTGCCAGGGGTGACCGTTACCGGGGACTGGGACCCGCTGGGTATGCGCGGCACGGTCTCACGCAACCTGCTCTTCAAGGACGTCTTCGTGCCCGACATGGAGCGCCTGATTCCGGAGGGTCTGTACGCGCAGGCGGCCATGCGCTGGCCACACATGTTTGCCACACTGTCGCCCACCTACATGGGTATCTGCCAGGCTGCCTACGATTTCACCATTCAATATCTGCGCGGTGAAGTACCCAACATGCCGCCAGTAAAGCGTCGCATGTACCCCACCAAGCAAATCGCCGTGGCCGAGATGAAAGTCAAGCTGGAGCAGACGCGGGCGATCTTTCTGCAGAATGCCCGGGCAGCACGGGTGGACCCGTCCAAGGAAATCCGGCTGGGTCTTTACGCAGCGCACTACACCATCATGGAGAACGCCAATGACATCTGTCGGCTGGCGGTGCGTACCTGTGGTGGTCAGTCCATGCTCAAAACGCTGCCGCTGGAGCGCATGTACCGCGATTCACGCTGCGGCTCCTTGATGTTGCCGTGGACGGCGGAGTTGTGTATCGACCGGCTCGGACGTGAGTGCCTGTATGAAGCGGGTGAGCGCGACGAGGCGGATGCACTCTGACAGATTGGTGAGCGCATGCCACTAGCCGACATCATCGAGCGGCACGCCCGGGCGTTGCCTGACCGGTGCGCCCTTCATTTTGAGGGCGAAGATGTCAGCTACAGCCAGTTGTGGCAGCGTATTGAGCGGACCACTGGCGTGCTGCGGGCGCATGGGGTGAAGCTGGGCGACCGCGTGGCCTACATGGGTTTGAATGACCCGGCCTTGCTGGTGCTGTTGTTCGCTCTGGCGCGGCTGGGTGCCATCCTGCTGCCACTGAACTATCGCCTGGCGCCCGCTGAACTGCGGGCCATTCTCGATCACGCAGGAGCCGGGTTGCTGGTGACGGATGAACACCATGCAACGGTAGCGGCGGCGCTGACATCGGCAGGAGGGCTGAAGTCTATTCCACTCGCCAGTTTGAGCGTGAACGCGCCGGTTGTGGCTGACCAGGCAGTGCCACAGTCTGTAGTTCTTGATCAACTGCCGGCGCTGCTGGTATACACCTCCGGCACAACAGGCAAACCCAAAGGCGCCTTGCACACCCAGGCAGGGCTGGTCTGGAATTGCGTCATCTCAGCGCATGCTCATGACCTGAACCCCTCAGACCATGTTTTGACCGTCTTGCCGATGTTTCATGTCGGCGGTCTGTGTATTCAGACCTTGCCTGCGCTGCATGCAGGGGCGATGGTGACACTGCACCGGCGGTTTGAGGCCGGTGCATGGCTGCGCGACGTGCAACAGCGGCGACCAACGATTTCCCTGATGGTGCCTGCTACCTTGCGGGCCGTTCTGGAGCATACAGATTTTGAGAAGACGGACCTGTCATCACTCAAACTGCTGAATGCGGGCTCGTCCCTGGTGCCTGTCTCCATGATTGCGGCTCTTCACGCGCGGGGTGTGCCGGTGTGTCAGGTTTATGGCGCCACTGAAACCGGCCCGGTATCCATCTACCTGCGACGCGATGATGCCAAGCGATTTCCCGGCTCGGCGGGTGAGGCGGGTTTGCATGTGGACGTGCGACTGGTCGATGAACGGGGTGATGACGTTGCCATGAATGAGGTGGGTGAAATCTGCATTCGCGCGCCGAACGTCATGTCCGGCTACTGGGCGGATGCCGACAACCCGGCTTTCCAGAATGGCTGGTTTCACAGTGGTGATCTGGCGAGTCGGGACGAAAACGGCTTTTACTGGGTGGTCGGCCGCTCAAAAGACATGATCATTTCGGGCGGAGAAAACATCTATCCCGCCGAGCTGGAGAGTGTGCTGGTGGAGTGTCCAGATATTCTGGAAGCGGCCGTTGTTGGCCGGGACGATGCACGCTGGGGGGAGGTGGCCGTTGCCGTGGTGGTGAAGAAACCCGACGCCAGCTTGAGTGCAGAAGATGTGCTGAAGCTTTTTGATGGCCGCCTGGCCCGGTTCAAACATCCCCGGCAAGTGTTCTTCCAGAATGCGTTGCCCAAAACGGCGCTGGGCAAAGTTCAGAAATCCGAACTCAAGGCATCGCTGGGTTGACTCACTTGCTGAGGAAGTTCAGGTACTTCGTCGCAAACTTGCCGTAGGGCGGCCACAGAAATTTGACCGCGCTGAAGGGGGCCTGATAAAACACCGGGCGCAGTTTCGAGAAGGTGTTGAAGCCCTCATGTCCGTGGTAATGCCCCATTCCGCTTTCACCCACACCACCAAAAGGGAGGTCGGTCTGGCCGACGTGGAACAAGGCATCATTGACCGACACACCGCCAGACATCACCCGGTCCAGCAGCGTCTGAATGGTGGTGTTGTCGTTGCTGAACGGATAGATGGCCAGCGGGCGAGGGCGGTCATTGATGTACTGGATGGCCTCTTCCAGCTGCGTGTACTCAATGATGGGCAGTATGGGGCCAAAAATTTCACGCTGCCGCAGGATCGAATCCTCTGGCGCATTGAGCACGATGTGGGGCGCGATTTTGCGCGTGGCGGCGTCCCACGGTTTGCCGGGGATCAGCTGCACCAGTGAGGCACCCTTTTCCTGCGCGTCTTCCAGCGCAGCGGTGAGGCGGCTAAATGAGCGCTCATCGATGATGGACGTTAAATCGGCCGACGTGATGGACGGATAACGTGCTTCCACGATTTCCTTCGCCATGGCGGTGAATGCGGCTGTTTTGCCCTTGGGCAAAAACAGGTAGTCAATCGTGGTGCAAATCTGGCCAGCGTTCAGGCACTTGACGAACATCAGGCGTTCCACGGCAGTTCGCAGCGGGAAGTCATCACACACGATGGCGGGCGCCTTGCCGCCCAGCTCCAGCGTGACAGGGCACAGGTTTTGCGCGGCGGCGGTCATCACGGCGCGGCCGGTTGCGCCCGAGCCGGTAAACAGCAAGTGGTCAAACTTGAGTTTGGAGAACTCGATGCCCACGCCGCCGGTTTCATCAAAGAACGCCAGTTTTTCTTTTGGAAAATAGGCAGGCATTTTTTCGATCAAAAACTGGCACAGATGGCGCGAGTTTTCCGACATCTTGACCATGGCACGGTTACCGGCCGAAAAGATGCTGACCAGTGGCGCAAAGGTCAGGTTCACCGGAAAGTTCCACGGCACGATGCAGCCCACTACACCCAACGGCTGTGGAATGACGCGGTTGCGGGCGCCAAAATAGTTCATCAGGTCCACATGGCGCCGCTGCGGCTTCATCCATTTCTTCAGATGCTTGAGGGCGTGATCCACCTCACCCATCGCCGGCACAATTTCTGTCAGCAGCGTTTCGTGGGTGGAGCGGTTGCCGTAGTCGGCGTTGATGGCGTCGATGATGCCCCGCTTGTTCTCACGCAGGAAGGTTTTCAGCTTCAGCAGGTCAGCCTTGCGCTCATCCAGGCTGGGAACCGGGCGAGCGAAGTACGCAACTCGCTGCAGTTTCAGTGTGGCCTCCAGTTCGGAGCGAACCAGATCCAGAGGCGTGGCGCTGCGCAAAGGTAAGGCTGACATGGGTGTGTCCTTCTGCCTCAGTATTGAGGCTGGTGTTGCAGGATAGCGGCTTTGACGGCGTCTGTCAGTGCAAAACCGGGTCCGAATCGGGTGGCGAGTGTTGCGGCGCGCTTGAAAAATGCATTCGGGCCCATGCTGTAAATGAACTGCATGGCGCCGCCCGTCCAGGCCGGAAAACCGATGCCAAAGATGGAGCCGACATTGGCGTCGTGCACGCTCGTCAACACACCTTCCTGCAGGCAACGCGCGGTCTCGATGGCCTGACGGTAAAGGAGGCGGTCCTTGATGTCCTGCATGTCGTACATCCCCCCGGCCTTTTCAAACAGCTTCTTCAGTTCAGGCCAGAGTACTTTTTTGGCACCTTGTGGGTAGTCGTAGAAACCGGCGCCGGCTGCGCGCCCGGACCGATTGAGCTCCTTCACCATGCGTTCCACCAGCAGGTCGCCGGGCGTGGCGGCGTAAGTTTTTCCCTCCGCGGCATAGTCGGCACGCGTCTGATCCAGCACATGCACGCTCAAACTCAGCGCCGTTTCGTCCAGCACTGCCAGCGGCCCAACGGGCATGCCGCACTGAATGCCGGCGTTTTCAATCACGGCGGCCGGAATGCCTTCGCCCAGCATGGCGGCGCCTTCCATTACAAACGTGCCGAAGGTGCGGCTGGTGTAAAAACCACGGGAGTCGTTCACCACAATCGGGATCTTGCCCAGCGCCTGCACGTAGTCAAAGGCGCGGGCGACCGTCTCGTTATCGGTCTGCTTGCCGCGGATGATTTCCACCAGCTTCATCTTGTCCACCGGGCTGAAGAAATGGATGCCGACAAATTTTTCTGGCTGGCGACTGGCCTTGGCCAGACCGGAGATGGGCAGCGTAGACGTATTGGATGCGAAGAAGCCGCCTTCGACCAACATCGGCTCGGCCTCCTGCGTGACCATGGCCTTGAGCTCGCGCTGCTCAAATACGGCTTCAATGATCAGGTCGCAGCCCTTCAAATCAGTTGCCGTGTCGGTTGCGGTGATTCGCGCGAGCAGGGCGGCCTGATCGGCTGCGCTCATGCGGCCCTTGTCCACCCGCGCCTGGGTGAGCTTGTGGC
>JAABRC010000135.1 GCA_011391115.1 Candidatus Egaibacter danicus
ATGGAAGCTCTGTCCTGCAGACTCCGCAGGATGCTACATATTTAGTAGCTACTTACGCATATCCAACAAGGGCTACAGGCAAATTTAGCTTATGAAATCAGGACTTTAAGCCTTCCACGGCCTGAAACAGGGATTGCCGTGCCTGACTGATGATTTGCCCCTTCCATGCATCTGTGTCGGTATAAAACGCATCCAGCAAACCCTGTTTGATGCTGCGGGCCAGATCGGCAGGTGCCTGCGGATGGTTGTGCAGCCAATGTTCGGCCCGCAAAGCATCCAGCATGTCGGCAATGGGCAGCGTGCCGAACTCCAGCGCTATGCCGGTGTATTCCGCCTGCGGGCATTCATCGTACAGCGCGCTCCACATCAGCCCGGTCAGCCTGGCGGAGGTGGACGATCCGTCATAGAACGACGTGATGGGTGTGCTTCCACCGCCGTCCCACCAGGCTCTTGCACGCACAAGAGCCTGCGGGTCATCCTTGCAGGCAAAGATGCGTTCGCCCAGGCCGCTTGGCCCCAGTCCCGTGTGAAGGTCGATCCACCCGATACGGCTTGCCCTTGTTCCGAATTGACGCAATACCTGCCGAAAAATGGTGTTGCTCCAGGTTGGTGCAACACCGCCATAGAACATGCCAGCGGCAAATTCGTGCTGACCCTGCGTTACCGCTGCCTGATAGGCCCGCGCACCGTGGTCGTCCACGTAACGCTGGATAGCCGCCCTGTTATCAGGCCCGGGAGGCCAGATGTCTGGCAGCAGCCGGGCGTGCAGTTCGCGGTAAGCCTCGTTGACAGGCAACGCCTGGGTGAAATCATGGAAATTGCGGTTCAGGTCCACATTTTCCTGGGTTGTCCGGCGGATATGCGAAAACCCATAGGGGTTGAGCGCGTGGACATACAGAACAGCCACATCATGTTGATTCGCCTTGTCCAGCCACTCGGTGTCATGCAACGCAAATACCTGCACGCCGCTGCCGCAATAACCTTCGACACCATGGCAAGCGCTGGAAACGATCAGCAGCTTGTCGGCATCCGACCGGCCAGCCAGTGCCACATCCATCGCCAGTGTCTCGCCGTCCCGGCCTCGTATGGGATGGTCGAACGAAGTGATGGCCAGCCCGGAAGTCGCTGCAGCCTCCAGAAATTTGACACGCGCCTTCGCATAACTGACGGAGAACGCGTCAACAACGGCAATCATGCGGCAGCGCCTGGAGAAGCCGGGTTCAGCCATGCCTCAGCCAGCCGCACCCAATAGGTAGCGCCCAAAGGTATCAGGTCGTCGTTGAAGTCATAACTGGGGTTGTGCAACATACACGGGCCACCTCCATGACCCATTTCGCGGTGGCTACCGTCGCCATTGGCAATAAAGCAATAAGCGCCTGGCTTGGCCTGCAGCATGTAGGCAAAGTCTTCGGCACCCATGGTGGGTTCCTGCGGCGTAACGTTGTCGGCGCCCACGATGTCAGCCATCACTTTCGCAGCAAACGCTGTCTCTCTTGCAGAGTTGATGGTGGGTGGATAGTTTCGGACAAATTCAAACTCGCAGATTGCGCCGAAAGCCGCACACGTGTGTTCCGAGATTTCCTGCATGCGTCGCTCAATCATGTCCAGCACTTCAATGGAGAAGGTGCGCACGGTACCCTGAAGCTCGCAACTATCCGGGATGACATTGGTGGCTTCTCCGGCGTGAATCATCGTGACCGAGATCACGCCTGCATCCACCGGCTTCTTGTTTCGGGTGATGATGGTCTGAAAGGACTGCACGAGCTGGCAGGCGATGGGCACCGGGTCGAGCCCGTTGTGCGGCAGGGCTGCGTGCCCGCCTTTGCCGCGAATCGTGATCTTGAATTCATTGCTGGAGGCCATCACCGGCCCGGCACTCACGCTGAATCGACCTACCCGATCACCCGGCCAGTTGTGCATGCCAAACACCGCATCCATCGGAAACTTGTCGAATAACCCTTCCTTGATCATTTCCCGGGCGCCACCGCCACCCTCTTCCGCGGGCTGGAATATCAGATAGACCGTACCATCAAAATTCCGGTTTTTTGAAAAATGCTGGGCAGCCGCCAGCAACATGGCGGTGTGGCCATCATGCCCGCAGGCGTGCATCTTGCCGGCATGCGTGCTGGCATGGTCAAACGTATTGAATTCCTGCATGGGCAGCGCGTCCATATCAGCACGCAGGCCAATGGCCCGGCTGCTGGTGCCGTTTTTGACGATGCCGACCACGCCTGTGGTTCCCAGCCCGCGATGGATGGGAATGCCCCATTCGGTCAGTTTGTTGGCCACCAGATCGGCGGTACGCACCTCCTGAAAGCAGAGCTCGGGGTGTGCATGGATGTCGCGTCGCAAACTGGCGATGCCCGCCGCCTGGGTGACGATGGAATCAAGAATGTTCATGGATCCTCCTGTTTCTCGCAGTCTAGCGTCTGACGCACCGCACCGCACCGCTTCGTCCCGGCATTTTGCCGGACAATATCGCCATGAATACAGCGACGGAGAAACCGGGGTCATCAACCATCGTTATCGGCGCATGCCCACATGACTGCCCGGATACCTGTTCACTCGCCACGACAGTGGAAAACGGCGTTGCTGTCAGGGTGAATGGCAACGCAGCGCATCCTCATACTGCGGGCGTGCTGTGTACCAAGGTATCCAGATATGCAGAGCGCACTTACCACCCTGAGCGGTTGCTGCACCCCCTGAAACGCACAGGCCCCAAAGGCTCAGGGCAGTTTGAACGGGTGAGTTGGGAGGAGGCGCTGCAGGATATCGCCACACGACTTCGGGAAATTGCATCACGCCACCCCGGCTCGGCGCAGGCCATCCTGCCTTATAGCTACGCCGGCACCATGGGTCTGGTGCAGGGCGAAAGTATGGCCACCCGGTTTTTCAACCGGCTGGGTGCCTCTTTGCTGGAACGGACTATTTGCGCGTCAGCAGGAGGTGAAGGGTTGACCCACACGCTGGGTGGCAAGGTCGGGATGCGGGTGGAGTTTTTCGCTGAATCCAAACTGATCCTGATCTGGGGCAGCAACGCCATCGCCAGCAGTGTCCATTTCTGGCGGCATGCGCAGGCAGCCAAGCGTAACGGCGCCAAACTGATCTGTATTGATCCACGTCGCAGCGAGACGGCCGACAAGTGTCACGAGCACATTGCACTCCTGCCCGGCACTGATGCCGCGCTGGCACTGGCCATGATGCACGAGTTGGTGCAGCATGACTGGCTGGATCAAGACTATCTGGACCAACATACGCTGGGCTGGAATCTGCTGCGAGAGCGCGCCCTGCAGTGGGACCCCGAACGAGCGGCGGCGGTTTGCGGCATCTCAGCGGGGCAGATCCGCTCCCTCGCCAAAGATTACGGCACCTGCGCCATGCAGGGTGAGCCCGTTGCCATCCGGATGAACTACGGCATGCAGCGGGTCCACGGGGGTGGCAATGCGGTTCGCGCGATTGCCTGCCTGCCCGCACTAGTCGGCGCCTGGCGTCACCGCGCGGGAGGAGTCTTGCTGTCGAGTTCAGGCATGTTCCCTGTCGATCGCGAAGCACTGCAACGCCCTGACTTGCTGGCTGGACCGACGCCACGCACCATCAATATGGTCACGATCGGCGATGACCTGCTGCGTCCGGCATCCACGTCTTTTGGGCCGGCAATTGAAGCGTTGATTGTGTACAACAGCAATCCTGTCGCTGTCGCACCAGAGTCCGCCAAGGTGGTTCAAGGTTTCTCAAGAAGCGATTTGTTCACCGTGGTGCTGGAACACTTCCAGACAGACACCGCAGACTACGCAGACTATGTGCTCCCAGCCACGACCCAGCTGGAGCACTGGGATGTGCACCTGAGCTACGGGCATACGGATGTGCTTCTTAACCGGCCGGCTATTGGCCCTCTGGGTGAAGCGAAGCCCAACACAGAGATCTTCCGGGAGCTTGCGCATCACATGAATTTCAATGAGGCTTGTTTCGACGAGGATGACCTAAGCCTTTGCCGCGCAGCCTACGGGGATGAAGTAGATTTTGAGACTCTTCTGGGACAAGGATTTGCATCCCTCAATGCATCAGAGGCACCATTTGCTCAAGGCGACTTTCCGACCCCGTCCGGGAAATGCGAGTTCTTCAGCGCACGCTTGTCTTCTCAAGGGCAGGACGGCTTGCCAGACTACGTTCCGAATCACGAGGCCTTTGGTACCTCCATCCGGTTTCCTTTGGCGATGATTTCGCCTCCCGCACGCAACTTCCTGAACTCCACATTTGTAAACGTCGCCAGTCTGCGTGACATTGAAGGCGAGCCGTTGCTGGAAATTCACGCAGATGACGCGCAAGCCAGGGGAATCCAGTCAGGTTCAATCGTCAGGGTTTACAACGAAAGGGGCGACTACCGCTGTCGAGTTCAGATATCCAGGTGTGCTCGCCCCGGGGTGGTCAACGGACTGGGCATCTGGTGGCGGAAATTAGGTCTGGATGGCAAAAATCTGAATGAAGTGACCAGCCAGCATCTGACAGATATGGGGCATGGCCCGACGTTTTACGACTGTCTGGTTGAGGTTGAAGCCCTGTCAAAAGGCTGAGATCTGCCAGAAGTAACCAAAAACAGAAACGCCCACAAAAAGTGGGCGTTTCTGTTAGCGGAAACCGCAATTTTTTGGTTGCGCGAGGAGGATTTGAACCTCCGACCTTTGGGTTATGAGCCCAACGAGCTACCAAGCTGCTCCATCGCGCGGTAATCTATAAGTATACTCTATTCAGCCTTCCCTGCGTCAGCAGCAGGGGTCTCAATGATCTCAGGGCGATCAACCAGTTCCACCAAAGCCATCGGTGCATTGTCGCCAACACGGAAGCCCATTTTCAGGATACGTGTGTAGCCACCTGGGCGCGCCTTGAAGCGCGGACCCAGATCGTTGAAAAGCTTGGTCACGCTGTCGCGATCGCGCAAACGATCAAATGCCAAGCGACGGTTGGCGACAGTGGCTTCTTTTGACAAGGTGATCATCGGCTCGATGACGCGGCGCAATTCCTTGGCCTTGGGTACCGTGGTCTTGATGACTTCATGCTCAATGAGTGAATTCATCATGTTGCGCAGCATCGCAAGGCGGTGCTCGCTGGTGCGATTGAGTTTACGTAGTCCGTGTCCGTGACGCATGGTGCTTATCCTTAATTTATGTATAAGGCAGCCGTATCAGGTACTGCCTTTGGCACTGTGCCCGTTTTCCAGGCAACTTCTATTTAGCGCTTTTCGAGAGCCGCGGGCGGCCAACTCTCCAGTTTCATCCCCAAGGTCAGGCCGCGGGAGGCAAGCACTTCCTTGATTTCATTCAGTGATTTACGTCCAAGGTTGGGAGTCTTCAACAACTCGTTTTCCGTGCGCTGAATCAGGTCACCGATGTAATAAATATTCTCGGCCTTCAGGCAGTTGGCAGAACGAACCGTCAACTCCAGTTCATCCACTGGCCGCAGCAAGATTGGATCAAACTGCGCGCTACCGCGTGGGGCTGGAGAGTCAAACGCAGCCAGTTCGCTGCCCTCAAGCTGTGCGAACACAGCCAGCTGCTCTACCAAAATCTTGGCCGATGCACGAACGGCGTCTTCTGCTGTGATAGCACCGTTGGTCTCAATCTCAACAACCAGCTTGTCAAGGTCGGTCCGCTGCTCAACACGGGCACTCTCGACTGTGTAGCTCACACGTTTAACCGGGGAAAAGGATGCATCCAGCACGATGCGGCCAATGGATTTGTTGGGCTCGTCACCATGGCGGCGAATCGTGCCAGGAACATAACCACGACCTTTTTCAACCTTGATTTGCATGTCCAGCTTGCCACCATGGGACAGG
>JAABRC010000136.1 GCA_011391115.1 Candidatus Egaibacter danicus
GCCGGGTCAATATCGCCCTGACCGAAGCCGGCCGCAAGCTCAAGGCCAGGGCTGCACGCATTCCGGGCTGCGTGGTTCGCGCTGCGCAGTGCCCCCTGCCGGAACTGGTGTCCCTTACGCAGCAGGTGCAGGCCTTGCGCCAGCGGCTCACTGCCTAGTCTCCCGTCATTTTTTCAACGCCTCAATGGATGAGGCATTCTTTTCAAGGAAATACCATGGTTACCAAAGTAGAAAAAGTTGTTTACCGTGCCCATGCCACCTCCACTGGTGGCCGCGACGGCACCAGCAAAACCTCTGATGGTTTGTTGAACGTCAAATTGACTGTTCCCAGGGAAATGGGCGGTGCAGGTGGCGGTGTCAATCCGGAGCAGCTGTTTGCCGCGGGCTACAGCGCGTGCTTCATTGGTGCCATGAAGTTCGTTGCGGGTACACAGAAGATTGCCCTGCCCGCCGATACGTCGATTGACGCGACAGTGGGCATCGGTCAGATTCCGGCCGGGTTTGGCATTGAAGTGCAGATGGTGGTGAATGTGCCGGGCATGGAGCGTGCCGCGGCACAGGCGCTGGTGGATAAGGCGCATCAGGTATGCCCGTACTCGAACGCGACTCGCGGTAACATCGACGTCCGTATCACGCTTGCCTGAGTAGTTTTTGCAAAGAGTGCGCTGAGCGCGCAGGCGCTGCCTGTCGTTACTTCCCGGCCAGCTGCAAGATCAATGCGGCTGGCCGTTTTATTGAAGGTTGCGTCATGAGTACCTCCCGTTTTCTGGTCCGCAAAGACCAGTTTTCCCGCACCGAGTGGGAGATTGAGCCGGACGCGCCGCTGCAGGCGGGTGAAATCCGCGTGCACATTGATCGCTTCGCGCTGACCTCCAACAACATCACCTATGCGGCGTTTGGTGACGCCATGAATTACTGGTCGTTTTTTCCCGTCACGCGCGAGGGCTGGGGCGTCATACCGGTTTGGGGTTTCGGTCATGTGGTGCAGTCCTTGCACCCCGGCGTGGCCGTGGGTGAGCGGCTTTACGGTTACTTCCCGATGGCCAGCAGCGTGGTGCTGACACCCACCCGGCTGTCGCCTGCCAGTTTCTCAGATGGTGCGCCGCATCGTGCGGCCCTGCACGCGGTATACAACCAGTACATGCGCTGCGCGGCAGATCCGTTTTACACGGCGTCTACCGAAGACGCGCAGGCCCTGCTGCGCCCCTTGTTCATCACATCCTGGCTGATTGATGACTTCCTGGCGGATAACGCGTTCTTTGGCGCCGGGGCAGACGGCAGCCAGCCCGCCGTGATGCTGCTCTCCAGTGCATCCAGCAAGACTGCCTGGGGCACGGCGTTTCAGCTGGCGCAACGTCCCGGTATCCAGGTGGTGGGGCTGACCTCGGCTGTGAATGTTGATTTTTGCCAGAGTCTGGGCTGTTACCACCGCGTGCTGCGGTATGACCAGCTGGATCAGCTGGATGCCACCCTGCCTTGCATTTATATCGACTTTGCCGGTAATGCCGGGCTGCGCCAGGCCATCCATACCCGGTTCACCCACCTCGCCCACAGCAGCTCCATTGGTGGTACCCATGTGGATCAATTGGGTGGAGCGAAAAATTTGCCGGGACCCAAGGCGACGCTGTTTTTTGCACCGGCACAAATCAGGAAGCGGCAAGCCGATTGGGGCTCGCAAGAGTTTGGCACGCGTTTGGTGTCGGCGTGGCAGCGGTTCCTGGCCAGCGTCTCCGATCCGGCTGATCCGTGGCTGGTCCCGCAGCGCCATGTTGGCCCTGCGGCCGTGGCACAGGTCTACCAGGCGGTGTTGAGTGGTCATGCCGACCCCCGGCAGGGGCACATTCTGAGCGTAGTCGATCCCGCATGAAGCTGGCCCTGTTGTCCGATATCCACGCCAATATTCAGGCGCTGGACGCCTGTCTCACGCACGCCCGCGCGCAGGGGGCAGGACGGTTTGCCCTGCTGGGTGATCTCGTGGGTTATGGCGCAGACCCTGTGGCGGTGGTGGAGCAGGTCAAGGTACTGGTCGCTGATGGCGCCTTGGTGATCAAGGGCAACCATGATGAACTTGCGGTCAACCCGCCGCGTCAGGCGATCACAGTGGGTGACAGCACGGCCGCCTGGACCCACGCCCAGCTGGACGGCGCGCACCGGGAATTCCTCGCCACACTGCCATTGGTGGTGCAAGACGACACGGTGTTGCTGGTTCATGCCAGTGTGGATTCGCCCGAGCTGTGGCGCTACGTCTATGACCACCAGGCCGCTGCGCTCAGCCTGACGGCGGCGTCAAAAATACCGGAAGTGCGCTTTGTCTTTGGCGGGCACGTGCACATGCAAACCCTGTATTTCCGGGATGATGGCCCGACGCTGAGTCGCATTACCCCAGTACCCGGTCTGGCCATTGCATTGCCCCCCAGAGGCCAGTTGCTGGGCACCATTGGCTCGGTGGGGCAACCGCGCGACGGAGACCCCCGTGCCATGTACGTGTTGCTGGATACCGACCTGAACGAGTTGACCTTTCACCGCGTGCCGTATGACCATGAAAGCGCTGCGGCAGCCATTCGGGCAGCCGGGTTGCCTACTTTTTTTGCTGACAGGTTGGGTATCGGCCGTTGAACTGACCGGGGGGACAATAGGGCATGCACGCTTTTGAATCCCTCACCCCCGATGTTGTTCTGGACGCCCTGGCCAGTGTGGGATTGTTTGGCGACGGCCGCCTGCAGGCGCTCAGCTCCTACGAAAACCGCGTTTATCAGGTGAATCTGGAAGACGGCACCCTCGTGGTGGCCAAGTTTTACCGCCCCGAGCGCTGGAGTGACGCCCAGATTCTGGAAGAACACGCCTTTTCCGCCGAACTGATGGCCGCCGAGGTACCCGCCATCGGACCGCTGATCCTGGAAGGGCGCTCGCTGCATCATTTCAACGGGTTTGCGTTCAGCGTCAGCCCGCGCCGCGGCGGGCGGGCGCCGGAACTGGACGATCTGGACGTGCTGGAGTGGATTGGCCGGTTTCTGGCACGCATTCACACTGTGGGCGCGGCGCGCCCCTTTGTCAGCCGGCCCGCGCTGGACGTACAAACCTTTGGCATCGACTCCCGCGAATGGCTGCTGAGCCACGACAAGGTGCCGCTGGACGTGCAGTCGGCCTGGGAGAAGGTTTCGCAGAGCGCTATTGATTTAATAGCTACTCACGCATGTTTGACGAGGGCGGATGGCCAAAAAGACCACAAAAATGACCCCGATTTCAGCCCGATAGCCCTTTTTCGCCTGCACGGCGACTGTCACCCCGGCAACATCCTGTGGACGCCCGCCGACGTGCCTGCCGCTGCTGGTCCGGGGCCGCACTTTGTCGATCTGGACGACGCCCGCACCGGCCCGGCGGTACAGGATTTGTGGATGCTGCTCAGCGGCAATCGCTCGCAGCGTACCCGCCAGTTGGGCGCTTTGGTGGACGGTTACGAGCAGTTTCGTCCGTTTGACCGCCGCGAACTGGCCCTGATCGAGCCCCTGCGCACGCTGCGGCTGATCCATTACAGCGCCTGGCTGGCCCGGCGCTGGGACGACCCCACTTTTCCGATCAATTTCCCCTGGTTTGGGTCCAGTGATTACTGGCAGGGCCAGGTGCAGATGCTGGAAGAACAGCTCGAAGCCATGGCCGAGGAGCCGCTCGTGGCATGATTGGGGGTTGTTTCCGCTTGAAAAGCGGCCAAAGTGACTCCACATTCCCTACATCAGACTCAACATGAACTACTACACGAACATGGATGTGAACCATGGCTAAAGCTGAACCCAAAACCGCCGTTCTGGATGGCGGTCTGCGTTACAAATCCAAGGTATCAGGCTCGCCGTTTGCGGCAGCGACGGCCTTTGGCGGCGCCACGATGTCCTGCTTTTTGTGTGGCAAGCACCGGGTGCGCTCCATGATGGGCACCCGTAAGGTGCTGGGCAAATCACAGGCAGTATGTGCCCCGTCCTGCAAGGCGCTGGATGAAGCGCTGGCCGCCCCGCAGGCCGGAACCGCCTCGTCGACCTAGTCGTCGCTGAGCAGCGCGTTGTAGATCAGCGCGCCCAGTATCGCCCCCACAATCGGGGCCACCCAGAAGAGCCAGAGGTCGCCCATGGCGCCAGTCTGCGCAAACAGGGCAGGACCCGTGCTGCGTGCCGGGTTGACCGAGGTGTTCGACACGGGAATCGACACCAGGTGGATCAGCGTCAGGCACAGGCCAATGGCCAGACCACCAAACCCGTCAGCAGCCTGCCGTGCGGTGGCACCCAGAATGACTATCAGGAAGATGGCCGTCATGACCACTTCGCAAATCAGCACGGACATCATGCTGAACTTGCCGGGTGAGTTCTCGCCAAAGCCGTTGCTGGCAAATCCGCCGGTACCGGCAAAGCCCGACTTGCCAGACACGATCAAATACAGCACGCCAGCGGCGGCAATCGCACCCAGTACCTGCGCGATGATGTAGCCTGGCAGCTCAGAAGCGGAGAAGCGCTTGCCAACCACCAAACCGATGGAAACCGCCGGATTGAAGTGGCCACCTGAAATGGGGCCCAGCGCGTAGGCACCGGTAACCACCGTCAGGCCAAAAGCCAGTGAAACGCCCAGCAGGCCGATGCCCACGCCAGGGAAAGCGGCCGCCAGCACGGCACTACCGCAACCTCCCAATGTGAGCCAGAACGTGCCGATGAATTCGGCCGACCATTTTTGTGTGTTGCTGAACATGTGAAATTCCCCCATCCAAGAGCTTGAAGGCGGCCATTCTAGGACGGGGTGTGCTCAAAACACTGTAAAGAATTACCCTGATGGATAACCCGGTTTGCTACGCTTTTGGTAGCTTCTAACGCAACAGGGATGACGGCTAAGGCCCCATTCCGGGGATACTTCCAGGTGTCTGGTTCGTTTTGGGCGCGTTGGGGTCGTAGATCACGGTGCTGGTTCCCACGCCTGCGCCCACGCTGGCACCACCCACGTTTTTGCTCACACCCACGCCAGCCCCCGCACTGACCTGACCATTCTGGTTGACGCCCACACCAACTCCGACCGGGCCGGCGCCAGCGTTGACACCTGCGCGCACGCCACCGGTACCCACGCCCACACCGATCGACACGCCCGGAATACCGACCGGGATGCCGATACCGATTCCGGCCCCCACGCCACCCGCACAACCGGCCATCAGGAACGCGGCCACACCAATGAGTACGGCTTTAACCGAGGTCGCCATGCTGGAGGTGCGAGGTGTGTTCATGCTGGTCAGCTTACACCAACAGGGCATTGACGCGCTTTACATAAGCCGCCGGGTCGGCCGGCATGCCGCCTTCGGCCAGCAGCGCCTGATCGAACAGGATGTGCGCCAGATCGTTGAAGTGAACTGATCCGTCGAGCTTTTTAACCAGCGCATGTTCGGCATTCACTTCCAGTACAGGCTTCACTTCGGGGGCTTCCTGCCCGGCCTGCTTCAGCATGCGGGCCAACTGGGTGCTCATGCCATGGTCCTGCACGACCAGGCAGGCGGGGCTGTCCACCAAGCGGGTGGTGACGCGCACGTCTTCGGCCTTGTCTTTCAGCGCTTCCTTCAGCTTGGCCAGCAGCGGCTTGAAGGCTTCAGCAGCTTCTTCAGCCGCTTTCTTTTCGGCTTCGTCCTGCAGCTTGCCCAGATCCACCGCGCCTTTAGCGACGCTTTGCAGCGGGGTGCCGTCAAAGTCGTGCATGTAGTTCAGTGCCCACTCGTCCACGCGGTCGGTCATCAAGAGCACTTCAATGCCTTTTTTCTTGAACACTTCGAGCTGCG
>JAABRC010000137.1 GCA_011391115.1 Candidatus Egaibacter danicus
TGGAGAGTGGACCGGCATGATGAACGTCCCGAATGGGCAGCGCATCTCATTGGGGTGGGAAGCACAGACGACCCGGACAGTTTCCTTAGTCGCCAGATCCGAGTTTCAGGCTTCGTTGCCGGCTTTCGGTGTCCTTGCCTTGAGTCGCTTGTTGCGAAGCCATCGGGTTCTCAGTATCCAGATTCCGCTGGCCAGAAAGTACACCGCCAAGCCGCTCATGCTCGCCACAACGGCCAATCCCAAAACAAGGGGCTTGCCCACAGTGGTCAATTGGTTGAATCCGTGGCGCAATCGTGCGCTGAAGCCCTCGATTGCTGGCGAGACTTCTTCAACCACCTGAAGCTCTGATTCGATTTCCTGATCTGTGGGCGCATCCTCACCGAGCATGGCTTTCCCAAGTCGGTACGCACCGTAGTAGACGGGGCCAAAAGTCACAGGGTTGGTCACCAGTGTGCTCGCCACCGCCATGGGCACATTGGCCCGCAAAGCAACAGCCAGCCCTGCGGCGAAAGGGATCTGCGCCACCGGGATCAGAAGTCCGAAAAAGATGCCCAGTGCCATCCCCAGTGCAATACCTTTGCGACTGAAATGCCAGAGTCTGGGGTGGTTCAGAACGGGACCCATCCAGCGCAGCCAACGGCTGTTCTGCAATGTTTCTGGCTTGGGCAGCCATGTCTTGAGTCTGTTCTTCATGCGACGTGACTGTGGGTGAGGTGGGGCCGGGCGTGATTGTCCCTGAATGGAAAGCGGAGTGCCGACCGAGCGACGACAATCAAAGCATCATGATGCAACTGCAGGACATTCTTTTCTCTCAAGGTTTTGGAACGCGCCGAATCTGCTGTGGGCTGATCCAGCAAGGGCTTGTCAAAGTCAGCGTTGAAGATTCATTGCGGCCATGCACGGATCCTTCAGCCGTCTTTTCCGAGGAAGGATTGATGTTTCAGGTGCAGGGCGAAACATGGTCCTACCAAAAGCATGCCTATCTGATGCTGCACAAGCCTGCGGGTTTCGAGTGTTCTCAGAAGCCGAGTACCTACCCCAGCATATACACCTTGCTGCCAAGCCCTTTAAGAGCCCGGGGTGGCGGCGCAGCCGCTGGTGTACAGGCTGTCGGGCGGCTGGATCAAGACACCACTGGATTGCTGTTGATGTCCGACGACGGCAAGTTCATTCATCGTTTGACATCTCCGCGCCATCATGTGCCTAAAGTGTATGAAGTGCAGGTCAAGCATGCCATTGATCCGAGCCAGATCAGCCGCTTGCTGGACGGTGTCGTTCTGGACGACGATCCCAGGCCTGTACGCGCTGAGGCCTGCTCGGCTGAAGGCGAGCATCATTTGAAGCTGACGCTCACGGAGGGCAAGTACCACCAAGTCAAGCGCATGCTGGCGGCGGTGGGAAACCGTGTTGAAGGGCTGCACCGATCGTCTGTGGGGTCACTGGCGTTGTCGTCCGAACTGGCGCTGGGCCGTTGGCGCTGGTTGACGCCGGACGAAGTGACTTTATTGACGCAGAAGCCGCCAGACCGAGCTTGATGCTCAGATCAGAGAAGGTCGCCCTTGCGGCTGTCCAGCGGCATCAGGAACGAGTTCTCCTGCCACTGCGAGTTGAAATCGCTGCGTGGCTCTCCGGTGGTGCTGTTGGGCCAGGTGGACAGAGGAGCGAAGTCGCTGGCGCGTGTGCTGCGCTGGCGTGTGAGTACCGTGCGCAGGTTGGCCTGAGCCGCAATGATGGCGCGCTCCTCCATTTCCCGTTCCCGCATGGACTGGTTGAGCGCAGATTCACCCAAAAACTCGGCCCGTATTTCGGCAACGGTTGGCAGGCTGTTGGAGCGCACCACCCAGTAGGGCAGCCCGCACTGCGTCAGCAACGAGTGCTTCAGCGCCCTCGTGCTTCGCGGCAGACCTGCAGTACCTGGCACATCCAGGCATCCGAGCACCCGGCCATCCGATCGGCACACGGTGAACGTGCAATAGACGCTTCCCAGGAGCTTGTACCACTCCATGCCTTGCTCCCGGTCCCGCGGCAACGTGAATCGCGTTACCGGCAGCTTGATCATCACATGATGGTCGTAGAAGGCCCTTGCCAGCCAATGCCAAACGCGTGCCTCTTCACTGTTGGCCAAAGCACGGGTGCTCAGAGGCCAATGCTTGGGGATGCGTCTGCGTTGTCTGGTTTGCCTGTCAGCCCACAAGCGGTGCAGCACAGCGCCCAGCACCAGCAAGGCGGGTGCCAGCACTGCAAGCAGCCAGGGGTTGGACCAGTCGTTCATGAACATTGAGGGCGATGGATCAAGATGTATCAAAGTGTAGGCAGTTCGCGCAAACCTTGGGGGCTCGTGCCGTTCTGATACACGAAGAAGTTGTGAACTTCTTGGGGTTTACGCACGGATCGATGGGTTATTTGGACCACATCTTGGACCGGCAGCCCTCGTGTCAGCCCATGAAGCGATGCGTCAAGACGGAGTTGGAGACGCCCCGCTCTGGCGCTCAAGTGCCTTGTTGAGCCCTTCAGTCCACTGGATAAACAGCTTCATCATGTGGTACAGCGGACCATTCCACAAGCGCCATTTGTGTGAATAGTGCCCACCGGATGGTCCTTTGTGCATCCCGCACAGGGAAGTAGGGGGGCAGTCCAGTTTCAGCCCCTGTCGCTCAAAAATGATCGGACCTTGGAGAGCAGGGAGTCGGGCTGATCGCGGTGGGGGCTGTGCCCGCATTGCAAGAGGTGCACAACAAGTGCATCTGGTATGACTTGCTTGATTGCGTCCAGTTGGTCCAAAGACCCGTATTCGTCATTCACCCCCTGGACGAGGAGCAGCGGCGTTGTGATGGAGCCGAGTTCGGCCCGAATGTCAAAAGATCGGAACCCTTCGCTCAGCCACACATCATTCCACTGCCAGAAAGCGTTGTCGACGTCACGATGGTGGCGTGCAAGCCGCTGCCGCAGGCCATCCGCGGATTCCGGTGCACTTTCGAAAATTTGCCGTGCCTGGTCGATCGCGGTCAGCGACATGGCTTCAACAAAGACGTGTGGGGCCATCGCGACACACGCGGTGACGTCGTGCCGGCTGGCGTGAAGCAGGGCGATCGTTGCGCCATCCGA
Source organism: Candidatus Egaibacter danicus (assembly GCA_011391115.1). Next base: position 3,106 of record JAABRC010000137.1, read on the forward strand.
ATGACCCACCAGAACAGGACGCGAAATGCCCAGCTGAGCGAGCAATTGCGGGAGAACCTCGTGGGCTTCGAGGTGCATGTAGTCAGGTTCGTGGCGTCCTATGTGCCACTGTCCCGCGCGGCGTGGCTGACCTCTCACATCCGTCACAGGATCGGATTGCCCGTAACCACGCCGTGAATACATCCAGCCTGCCCGGCCGGTGGCTGCGCAGAGTTCGGCTGGCCACAGCCGTCCGCGTTGGCGCCACATGGAGACGCTTCCCAGGCCCTCGTGCAGAAAGACCAGGGGCGCGCGGTCGCCGGGCCCGGGCAGATGCTCCACTTCAATGCCCACCCCTGCAATGTTGACGAGATTCATCTTGCCGATGCTAGCGGCACGAAGGCCGGCAGCCCCATGAACCCCGGGGATTGGCTGTATTCTCGTGCCATGTCATTGCTGCTCGATTCTTTTTGGCGCGCCGTTGTCTACTGCGTCCACCCCAGGGTGATCGCGCTGTCATTTCTCCCGTTGGTCATGATGGTTGTGCTGTCGTTCGGCCTGGGCTACTTTTTCTGGGAGGGTGCCGTGGCCTCGACCACGGCATGGCTGGCCTCGTTCGAGCTGGTGGAAACTTTGCTCGCCTGGATGGACCAGATCGGCATGGGCGCTCTGCGGGGGGTGTTTGCTCCCTTGCTTGTGCTGGTGTTGGCCACGCCGATGATTGTGTTGCTGTGCCTGTTGCTGGTCGCGATGTTCATGACGCCTGCGATGGTGGATCTGGTTGGTCAGCGCCGATTTTCTGGTCTGGAGCGCAAGCATGGCGGCTCGCTGGTGGTCAGTGTTCTTTGGTCGTTTGGATCGACCTTGCTGGCCATCATGGCGCTGGTGATTTCCATGCCGCTGTGGCTGATACCTCCATTGGTATTGATCCTGCCGCCCCTGATCTGGGGCTGGCTCACCTACCGCGTGTTTGCTTTCGATGCACTGTCCACCCACGCCAGCAGTGAAGAGCGGAAACTGATCCTGAAGGCACATCGGGGCAACCTGCTGCTCATGGGCGTGCTCAGCGGTTATCTGGGTGCGGCTCCCAGTCTGTTGTGGGCATCGGGTGCGATGTTCATTGCCATGGCCCCGTTGCTGGTACCACTGGCCATCTGGATCTACACGCTCGTCTTCGCGTTTGCCTCGCTCTGGTTTTCGCACTACGCCCTCGCCGAATTGCAACGATTGCGCGCGGTGGTGCCGGTGGAGGTGCTGGACGCCGATGCCGAGCGGGTTCCTCCGCCCGAATCGCATCCGGAGCAGCCGTTGCTGGGTGGACCGGGCAGTCCCGGACCCCTTTGAATTCTCCAACCCACCACCCTCATAAACCCTTCATGACGCCAGCCATCGGCCTCATCGTCATCGGCGATGAAATTCTTTCGGGCAAACGCCCGGACAAACACCTTCCCAAGGTGATTGAGTTGTTGGGTGCGCGCGGCATGTCCCTGTCGTGGGCCCGTTTTGTGGGCGATGATCGGCAGAGCATCACGGCCCATCTGAGGGATGCGTTTGCGAACCCCGGCATCGTGTTCTCCTGCGGTGGCATTGGCGCCACGCCCGACGATCACACCCGACAATGTGCAGCAGCTGCACTGGGCGTTGATGTGGTGCTGCATCCCGAAGCCAAGCTGTTGATCGAATCGCGCATGCGCGATGTTGCGGCCGAGCAGGGCCAGGTGTTCGACCCTCAGCGGCCAGACAACGTGCACCGATACAACATGGGGGTGTTTCCATTGGGCGCGAGCATCATCCAGAATCCCTACAACAAGATTCCAGGCTTCAGTTGCACGGGCCCTGGCGGTGGAGAGGTGCATTTCCTGCCGGGTTTCCCGGTGATGGCCTGGCCCATGATCGAGTGGGTCCTCGACCACATCTATCCGCATCTGCATCGGCAGGGCGCGTGGCTGGAGCGATCCGTGATCGTCAAGGGCGCCATGGAAGCTGCCCTCACTCCTTTGATGGAGCAACTCGAGCGAGAGTTTGCTGTCAAGGTGTTCAGTCTGCCCAGCGTCGACCATCCAGAGTTTGGGCGCCACATTGAGCTGGGCGTCAAGGGAAGTTCTGCGGAAGTGAGTGAAGCCTTCGCCAGTTTGCTGGCCGGGCTGCATCAACGTGGCGCCGAGTTGGGCCCCGAAATGGTGCGAACGTGAAATGCACCTTGGCGGTGCATTCGATAGTTCGTACTGAAATGGTGCATTCCCGCGGCAGCACTGGTGGATGGATACCTCCGTCAGGCCGCGGCGATGAACCTTTGTGGCGCATCGCCTGCGCCATAATCCCGTAGCGATGGCCGGCAGATGCCCCGTTCAGGTGATTCTGAGTCGTGTTTGGCACAAATACTGCTTCATTCCCATGTCGATTTTCATTTTTCACTCACCCAGCTACAGGAGTATTTGATGGCCAAGACCGTCGCAGACGTGATGCAGATGGTGAAGGACAACGACGTCAAGTTCGTTGACTTCCGTTTCACCGACACCCGGGGCAAAGAGCAGCACGTGACCGTGCCTGTGTCCCACTTCGACGAAGACAAGTTCACCTCGGGCCACGCGTTCGACGGCTCTTCGGTTGCTGGCTGGAAAGGCATTGAAGCCTCGGACATGCAGCTCATGCCCGACTCCAACACCGCCAACATCGATCCGTTTTTCGAAGAGACCACGCTGTTCC
>JAABRC010000138.1 GCA_011391115.1 Candidatus Egaibacter danicus
CTGATCGCCACTTCAAGGTGATCTCGGTCAGTGCGCTGTGTATGGTGCACTACCTGGAAGACAGCGCCCGGCTGGGCTGGGCGATGCGCCAGGCAGTGGAGCAGCATTACGATGGCACTGTGGCTTTTTTTGCCAGCGGCTCGCTGTCACACCGTTTTGCGCAGAACGGGCTGGCGCCGGAGTACGCCAACAAAATGTGGAGCCCGTTTCTGGAACAGCTGGATCACCACGTGGTGGGCATGTGGCAGCGCGGCGAGTGGAAAACCTTCACGCAAATGCTGCCTGAATACGCCGCCAAAGGCCACGGCGAAGGCTTCATGCACGACACGGCCATGCTGCTGGGCGCGCTGGGCTGGGACCATTACGATGCACTGGCCGAAATCGTCACGCCATTTTTCCCGAGCTCGGGCACCGGGCAGATCAACGCCGTATTCCCGGTCACACCGATGCCTGCCAACCTGACGGGTATCGGGCGATCCACATCTTCGTCAGCGCCTTTTGCGGCTGGCGCCAGCCGCCTTTAAGGCGATAAGGAGCACACAACATGCCACATCTGGTCATTCTCTACACAGCCAATCTCGACAAGGAAACCGACATGACGGCGCTTTGCCGCACACTGGCCAACACGATGCTGGAAGTCCACGACGAAGACGGCAAACAGGTCTACCCCACCGGCGGCACGCGCGTCTTTGCCTATCCGGCGCCGCACTATGCGGTGGCCGATGGCAAGGAAGATTACGCTTTTGTGTATTTGAATTTGCGCATGGGTCGCGGACGCACGGATGCTACAAAAAAGAGAGCTGGCGACGCCCTGTTGATGAGTGCCAAGGCCCATTTTCAACCCATTTTCATGCACCGCCACATCGGCATAACGCTGCAGATTGACGAAGGGCATGAGGTGTTTGATGCCAAACACAGCAACCTGCACCCGCTGTTCCAAAAATGAAAACCAGTCCATTCAGTCCTGAACTCATCCATCAGCTTGCCGCCGAGCTGAACCATTCGGAAAAATCGCGCGTGCAGGTGGAGCATTTCTCCAAGCGTTTCCCCGGCATGACTGTGGAAGACGGCTACGCGGTATCCCGCGCATGGGTGAAGATGAAACTGGCTGAAGGTCGCGTTGCCCGAGGTCACAAGATCGGCCTGACGTCGCGCGCCATGCAGCAGGCCAGCCAGATCACCGAGCCCGACTACGGCACGCTGCTGGACGACATGTTTTTCCCCGAAGGCAGTGATATTCCGTTCAACCGCTTCATCGCGCCAAGGGTGGAGGTGGAGCTGGCCTTTGTGCTGGGCAAACGCCTGCAAGGCCCCAACGTCACGATCTTTGATGTGCTGGCCGCCACCGACTACGTGGTGCCCGCCATTGAAATCATTGACGCCCGCATCGAGCAGTTTGACCGCCACACCAGAGTCATGCGCAAGGTATTTGACACCATTGCCGACAACGCGGCCAACGCCGGCATCATCACCGGCGGGCGGCCCGTGAAGCCTGACGCCGTGGACCTGCGCTGGGTCAGCGCGCTGTTGTACAAAAATGGCGTCATCGAAGAGTCTGGCGTGGCCGCCGCCGTGTTGAACCACCCTGCCACCGGGGTGGCCTGGCTGGCCAACAAGCTGAGCGCCTGGGGTGAGTTTCTGGAAACCGGTGAGGTTGTGCTGGGCGGCTCCTTCACCCGGCCCACCGCAGCCGTCGCGGGCGATACGTTCCATGCCGATTACGGGCCGCTGGGGTCCATCGCCTTCAGATTCATCTAAAACAACGAGGAGCCCTCTTGCAAACACCTGTCAACCCCTTCAAGCAAGCCATCCACAACCAGCAGACGCAAATCGGCCTGTGGGTCAGCATGGCCAACCCTTACAGCATCGAGATTTGCGCGGGGGCCGGTTTCGACTGGTTGCTGCTCGACGGTGAACACGCACCCAACGACCTGCGCAGCCTGATGGCACAGCTGCACGTGGTGGCCGGCTACCCCGGCACACACGCGGTGGCGCGCGTGCCTGTAGGCGACACGGCGCTGATCAAACAGTACCTGGATCTGGGCGTTCAGACGCTGCTGGTCCCTATGGTGGATACGCCCGAGCAGGCGCACGGTCTGGTGCAGGCCTGCCGTTATCCACCAGACGGCATTCGCGGCATGGCCGGCTCGCGGGCGTCGCGCTGGGGTCGGTATCCGGGCTATGTGCACGAGGCCAACGCCCAGGTGTGCCTGCTGGTACAGGCCGAGACCCGGCTGGCACTGCAAAACCTGGAAGCCATTCTGGCCACAGACGGTGTGGACGGCGTGTTCATCGGCCCCGCTGATCTCTCCGCGTCACTGGGGCATGTGGGCAACGCCGGCCACATCGCGGTGCAAACGGCCATCGAAGACGCCATCAAACGCATCGTCAAGGCCGGCAAGGCAGCCGGCATCCTGACCACCGACGCCGCGCTCGCGAAACACTACATGGCGCTGGGCGCCACGTTCGTTGCCGTGGGTCTGGATACACAGCTGCTGATACGTGGCACCAACGCGCTGGTGGGGGAATTCAAAAGCACCGTGGCGTCGTCGCCCGTGGTCCCCAGCACGGATAAAACCTATTCCTGAAGGCTGGTGTGATGAACCCTGACATGCACCCTGACGAACGAGTTGCACGCGTGCAACTCGCGGCCTGCTACCGGGTCTTCGCCATGCTGGGCTGGACCGAGATGATCTACAACCACATCACGCTGCGGTTGCCGGACACCGTGACCGGCGGCAACAAGGAATTCCTGATCAACCCCTTTGGCCTGCACTACAGCGAAGTCACCGCCAGCAACCTGGTCAAGATTGACATTCAGGGCAAGGTGCTGGACGGCTCGGCTTACCCGGTCAATCCGGCGGGGTTCACGGTTCATGCAGCCATCCATGCGGCCTTGCCCGATGCTCATTGCGTCATGCACACACACACCACCGCAGGCGTGGCCGTGGCCTGCCTGCAAGGCGGGCTGCAGCAAACGAATTTCTACACCGCCCAGTTGCACGACATGGTGGCGTATCACACGTTTGAAGGCATCACCATCCATGCTGACGAGGCGCCACGTCTGCTGGCCAGCATTGGCAACAAACCTGCAGTCATTCTGCGAAACCACGGCCTGCTGGCCTGGGGTCAGACGCTGCCACAGACCTTTGCGATTTTGTGGACCCTGCAGCGCGCCTGCGAGATCCAGCTGGCCACCTTCAGCATGGGGCCAGCCATTCCGGTGCCAGAGGCCATCGCCGCAAAGTGCACACGCGATGCGCTGCAGTTCAGCCCCAACCATGGCGCCGGCAAGGATGTTTTTGACGCGCTGGTCCGTCAGGTGGACAAGATGGATGATTGCTATAAAAATTAGAGCTGCTCATGCATATCCAGAGAGGGCTACAGGCCAAAATGACAACTAAAAACATCCAGAAAACATGTGTTGTTGGTGCGGGTGCCATCGGCGGCTGGATCGGCACCGGACTGGCCCGTGCAGGCTGCGAAGTGAGCGTGGTCGCACGTGGCGACGCACTGGCCCATATCCGGGTCCACGGGTTGCGATTGCAGACCGTGACCGGCGTGGAAGCGGCGTCCGTGCGCAGCAGCAACGACCCTGCCGCACTGGGTGTGCAAGACCTGGTGGTGATTGCCGTGAAGGCACCCTCGCTGTTGAGTGTGGCGCGCAGCATCGCCCCCCTGATAGGCCCTGACACGATGGTGTTGACGGCGATGAACGGTGTTCCGTGGTGGTTCTTTCAGGGGTTTGGTGGCGCCTACGAGGGCACGCGACTGCAGGCGGTAGACGCCACTGGCGAGATCGGCGCGGCCATTCCCGCGTCCAGCGTAATCGGTTGCGTGGTTCACGCCAGTTGCTCGTTGAGTGAGCCGGGCATGGTGCACCACCACTTTGGCAACAAGCTCATTCTGGGGGAGCCATCCGGCATCAAGACCCCGCGGGTGCAGGCGCTGTCCGGGCTACTCACCGCCGCAGGATTTGAAGCGCCGGTGTCGGACCAGATTCAGGTAGACGCCTGGTACAAGCTGTGGGGCAACATGACGGTCAACCCTATCAGCGCCATCACCGGCGCCACCACGGACCTGATTCTGGGTGACCCACTGGTCCGCAACTTTGTGTCCAGCGTGATGCTGGAGGCTAGGGAAATCGGCGCACGCATCGGCATTCCCATCGCCCAACAACCCGAAGACCGCCATGCCGTCACGCTCAAGCTGGGTGCGTTCAAGACGTCTATGCTGCAAGACGTAGAAGCGGGTAAGGCCGTGGAGCTGGACGCACTGGTGACCGTCGTCAAGGAGCTGGGCGCGATGGTGGGTGTACCTACGCCGCACACCGATGCATTGCTCGGCCTGGCCCGGTTGCACGCGCGGGTGCACGGCTTGTACTAGTCAAGGTAGAGGAGCGGCGTCCGGGATGAGCTTGCCCGCACGCAATGTTTCCCAGAAACGGGGATCGATGCGGTGCGCCATCATGGCCAGGGCATCGTCCCAGTGCGCCACCGTTTGTGCGCCTGCAATGACAATTTCGATGGCCGGGTGTGCCAGCGGGAATTGCAATGCGGCAGCTCGCAGCGGCACCTGAAACTCGTCGCAGACGGCCTCAACCGCCGCAGTGCGGTCGATCCACTCCTGCGGCGCTGCCGCGTAGTTGAAGCGCACCGCCTGACCGGACCGCACCCCCGTGGCCAGAATGCCGGAGTTGAATGCGCCGGCTAGCGCCACCCGAACACCGCGCTGCGCGCACAGGGGCAGCAACTCAGGCAGCGCCGAGTGGTCAATCAGGCTGTACCGCCCGGCCAACATCAGGCAATCCAGATCGGCCTGTGCCATCACATCCAGACAGACCTGTACGTCATTCACCCCCAGCCCGATGTGGCGCACCAGCCCTTCAGCTTTCATGCGCTGCAGCTCGGGCAAGGCCTCGCGCACCACCTGCTGCAACACGCGGGGGTAGTTCACGCCATGGGACTCCAGATCGCAGTCATGGATGTACACCACATCCAGCCGCGCCATGCCCAGGCGTTGCAGACTGTCTTCCACGCTGCGGCGCACGCCTGCGGCCGAGTAGTCCCACACCTGTTCAAACGGCAACACATCCACATACCCGTTCTGGTCGCGCGCCGCACGCTGGCTGGGCCGCAGCAACCGGCCCACCTTGGACGACAGCACCAGGTCATCGCGGGGCACTCCTCTCAATGCGTTGCCAAACCGGTGTTCGCTCAAGCCGTTGCCGTAGTGAGGCGCGGTATCCAGCGTGCGGCAGCCCGCCTTCAGCGCGGCCGACAGCACCGCCTGCGCCTGCGCATCCGGCATGGCAGCAAACAAATTGCCCAGCGGCGCGCCGCCCAGTCCAATGGGCAGCCCCGTAGCGGAAGTCGCAAAAACAGTCATGGTGCAATCAATTTGAAAAGGGTAAGCGACGCAAAGCGCAACGGCGAGCATAAGGGTTTTCACCGGGTACGTTTCGCCAATGGGTCGCTACCATATAACTAACATGTTAGCTTGTCAACACCAACCACCCCCCTCTCTACACCGTTTGCCTTCATGCTGAAAAACCTGTCGCCCCTGCTCTCGCCCGACCTGCTGCACGTGCTCGCGTCCATGGGTCATGGGGATGAGATCGTGCTGGCGGATGCCAATTTTCCGGCCACAACCCACGCCAAACGGCTGGTGCGTCTGCCTGGCGTCAGCGCCACCGATGCGCTGGATGCGGTGTTGTCTGTTTTGCCGCTGGATGATTTTGTGCCGTCCGCCGCAATGACCATGCAGGTGGTGGGCGACC
>JAABRC010000139.1 GCA_011391115.1 Candidatus Egaibacter danicus
GAAGCGCTCGCGGTTGGCCGCCTTCATCAGCGACATGCAGAACTGGTTCAGGTGATAGCCTTTACGGCTCTGCTCGGCATCAAAAATGGTGGTGCCGGGCACATCGAGATAGGGTTTGTAGAGGGACATGATCAGACTCCGTGTTCTTCAGGCCAGTAGAGGCGCATTGGATTGTCCACCAGCAGCTTGCGCTGGCGCTCGGGCGTGGTGGCGATGTGGGGAATAAAGTCCACCAGCAGGCCATCATCCGGCATATGGTCCTTGAGATTGGGGTGCGGCCAATCGGTGCCCCATAACACGCGATCCGGGAACGTCTCCACAATCAGTCGCGCGAACGGAATAACGTCCTTGTAGGCATGGCGCTCACCATTCAGCGCTTTGGGTCCGGTCACAGACAGGCGTTCCGGGCAGCTCACCTTGCTCCACACATTGGGATGCTGGCGCATGAACTTCACGAACAGCTCGAACTCGGGGCCGTCAACAGGCTTGCTCACATCGGGGCGGCCCATATGGTCCACCACCACCGTGGTGGGCAAAGCCGTGAAGAAGTCCCACAGCTCGGGAAGATCAACCGCCTCAAAGTAAATAACCACATGCCACCCCAGCGGCTTGATGCGGTTGGCAATCTCAATCAACTCCTCTTTGGGCGTGAAGTCCACCAGCCGTTTGACGAAGTTGAAGCGCACGCCGCGCACACCCGCCGCATGCATGGCGTGCAGTTCTTCATCCGTCACGGTGCGCTTGACGGTAGCCACGCCGCGCGCCTTGCCACCGGAAGACACCAGCGCATCCACCATCGCACGGTTGTCCGCTCCATGACAGGTGGCCTGAACCACGACATTGCGCTCAAAACCGAGATGGTCACGCAGCGCGAACAGCTGATGTTTGGACGCGTCGCACGGCGTGTACTTGCGCTCGGTTGCATAGGGGAACTCGGCACCGGGACCAAACACATGGCAGTGCGCATCCACCGCGCCCGCAGGCAGCTTGAACTGGGGCTTGGCGGGGCCGGAATACCAGTCCAGCCAGCCGGATGTCTTCTCGAAGGGGCCCGTTGTGGGTTTGGACATGAATAGCTCCTGCGATCAATCTTTTTTTGCCGACTGGTTAGTCAATGTATTTGAGGCCCGCTTTTTCCAGCGGCTCACGCATCTTGTACATGTCCAGCCCCAGCACACCAGCGGCCAGCTTGGCGCGCTTTTCGCCTTCCAGGGCCTCGCGGGCCTCGGCTGCGTCGGCCACTTTTTGCGCATCAGCTGCAGCAACGACCACCACGCCGTCCTCGTCGGCAATGACCACGTCGCCGGGGTTGACGTTGACACCGGCACAAACGACGGGGATATTCACCGAGCCCAGCGTGGCCTTGATCGTGCCCTTGGCATGAATGGCTTTGGCAAACACCGGAAAGTTCATTGACGCAAGGTCCTTCACATCGCGCACACCGGTGTCGCTGATCAGGCCGGCACAGCCGCGTGCCTGGAATGAGGTGGCCAGCAGGTCACCAAACATGCCATCGTTGTTTTCCGACGTGCAGGCCAACACCACCACGTCACCAGGCTTGATCTGCTCTGCCACCACGTGCAGCATCCAGTTGTCACCCGGCTGGGTCAGAACGGTGACGGCGGTACCGCACACCCTGGCACCCGGGTAAATGGGGCGCATATAGGGCTTCATCAGGCCCACGCGGCCTTGCGCTTCATGAATGGTGGCAACACCAAATTTGGAGATTTTCTCAACTGCGACTTTGTCGGCGCGGACGATATTGCGTTTGACAACACCGAGTTGGTTGGCAAGAGTGGTCATGATCATTTTCCTTTGGCTGCAAGAGCGGCATCCAGCCGCGGGAACACGCGGCGGGCGTTGCCTTCGTATACTTTGTGGCGGTCGTCACCGACGACGATGGTCGAGGCTTCGATGTAGCGCTTGGTGTCGTCGTAGTAGTGACCGGTCTCGGGATCGATGCCGCGTACGGCGCCAATCATCTCCGAGGCAAACAGGATGTTGTCCACGGGGATGACCTTGGTCAGCAGATCGATGCCGGGCTGGTGGTAGACGCAGGTGTCGAAGAAGATGTTGTTGAGAACATGGTCCTTCAGCAGAGGCTTTTTCATCTCCTGCGCCAGACCACGGAAACGACCCCAGTGGTAGGGCACCGCGCCGCCGCCGTGCGGGATGATGAACTTCAGCGTCGGGAAGTCCTTGAACAGGTCGCCCTGGATGCACTGCATGAAGGCGGTGGTGTCGGCGTTCAGGTAATGCGCTCCGGTGGTGTGGAAGCACGCGTTGCAGCTGGTGGACACGTGGATCATGGCCGGGATGTCGTACTCCACCATCTTCTCGTAGATGGGGTACCACTGCCTGTCGGTCAGCGGCGGGCTGGTCCAGTGACCGCCACTTGGGTCGGGGTTGAGGTTGATGCCGACGTTGCCGTATTCCTTGACGCACTTTTCCAGTTCAGGGATGCAGGTCCGGGGATCGACGCCAGGGCTTTGCGGCAGCATGGCAGCGGGGATGAAGTGGTCCGGGAACAGCTGGCTGACGCGGTAGCAGAGCTCGTTGCAGATCGCAGCCCAGGTGCTGGAGACATTGAAGTCGCCAATGTGGTGGGCCATGAAGCTGGCGCGCGGGCTGAAGATAGTGAGGTCGGACCCGCGCTCTTTCATCAGCTTGAGCTGGTTGGTCTCGATGGACTCGCGCAGTTCGTCGTCGCTGATCTTGAGGTCAGCCACTTTTGGCATGAGGGCCGGGTCCTTGATGCCGGCGATCTGCTGGTTGCGCCAGTTCTCCAGCGCCTTGGGCGCGGTGGTGTAGTGCCCATGGCAGTCGATGATCAGTGGTTTTTTCATTTTGTCTCCTCGGGTTCACTTTTAATTCAAATTCATCAGGCCGTAGCCGGGTCCATGCCCTGGCGGCGCTTTGCACCGGCAGCTTCGGGCGAATTCATGTCAGCGAGCATGGCACGCACGGCTGCAGCCTGCCGGGTGCCGGTGCACACGCCGGCAGAGAACGTGGTGATGATCTGGATGGCGGGCGGCAACGGGCCCAGCACGGTGATACCTTCGAGGTTCATCAGCTCGCTGAACTGCTGGAAACCCAACTCGACTTCGCCCCGAGCCACCAAAGTGCCCACGGGTACTCCGGGCGGGGCCTGCACGATGCGATCCCTGATTTCGTCGGCGATGCCCCAGCGCTCGAACAAGCTGGCCAGCGCCACACCACTAGGCCCGGTCGAGTAGCTGATGCTGCGCGCTGCACGCACGGCAGCTCGCACGGCCTCTTCGGTGGAAATATCGGGTTTCGCTGCACCAGCACGAACCGCGACTGCCACGCCCGAGCGAACCAGGTCCACCCTGGAGCCGGCTTGCAGATGGCCAGAGCCAATCAGCTTGTCGATCGCGTCGGACGCCAGGATGACAACGTCAAAGGCCTCGCCAGCCTGCACACGCCTGGCAGCATCCACACCGCCAACCGACTCGATGGCCAGGCGAGTACCCGAGTGACGCTGAAATGCATCCGCCAACTCGGCCAGGACCTGGCGCGTTGCCATGGAGGAAATGCCTTTGATTTCGGTCGTCATGACGGTGATTGTGGCCTTCCCGATAGCCTACGCCAAGATGGGGTGGTTTCTATCAGGTATCACAATTCGGCATAATACAGTTAGAGCTATGCCTTAAAGAAAATGGATCTCAAGCAACTCGAATACTTCGTCCGCGTGGCCGAGCTGGGCAGCTTTACCCGCGCCTCCAGCGTGCTGGACATCGCCCAGCCCGCATTGAGCCGCCAGGTTCGCCTGCTGGAGGTGGAGCTGCGGCAAAACCTGCTGCTGCGCAATGGCCGCGGCGTCACCACGACCGAGGCGGGAAAGCTGCTGCTGGAGCATGGGCGCGGCATCCTGCACCAGGTGGAGCGAGCCCGCGAAGACCTGGGCCGCGTGCGTGGTGCGTTGGCGGGCCGCGTGGCGCTGGGCCTGCCGCCCAGCATTGCCAAGATGATGACGGTGCCGCTGACGCGCGAATTCCGCAAGCGCCTGCCCAATGCGGCACTGTCCATCAGCGAGGGGTTGTCGATATCGATGCAGGAAGGGCTGCTGACCGGCCGTCTGGACATTGCCCTGCTGTACAACCCGTCGCCCTCGCCCGAACTGGAAACCCGGCCACTGATGGAGGAGGAGCTCTATCTGATTGCGCTGCGCCCACCCAAATCGTCCAAAGCACGGGTTTTACCGATCCCGTTGAAAGAAGTATCCGGGTTGCCGCTGGTGATTCCCAGCCGCCCCAACGCCATCCGCATGCTGGTGGAAACCCAGATGGCCGGCATTGGCTGCAAGCCGCTGATCAGTCTGGAAATTGATGGTGTGGCGGCCATTCTGGATCTGGTCGCTGACGGCGCTGGCAACGCCATCCTGCCGCGCTACGCACTCGCCTCCACCGCCAGGCCCGAGAACTATTTGGCTCACCCCATTGTCAAACCGCGCCTGGTCAGCAAACTGGCGCTGGCCACTGCATCAGGCCGCACCACGACGCTGACCCAGCAGGCCATGCTGGACCTGATCCAGGAAGTCGCCATGGCGGTATTTGGAAGCGCCAGCCCGAAAGCCTGAGAATCTTTCGGAGAAAATGGCAACGCAACATAGAAAAGCATCAAGGAGCACATGAGCACTGCAAACAAATTCGTATTGGCCGGCGTGATGGGCTGGCCGGTCTCCCACTCGCGTTCACCCACGCTGCACAACCACTGGATTCAACACTACGGCCTGACCGGCTCTTATGTTCTGCTGCCAGTAGAGCCAAAGAACCTGCCAGACGCCATGCGTGGCCTGCGCGCACTGGGGTTTGCGGGCTGCAACATCACCATCCCGCACAAGGTGGCAGCCATGGCATTGGTGGACCGGGTAGACCCCATGGCGCGGCGCATCGGCGCCATCAATACTGTGGTGGTGAAGCCGGACGGCTCGTTGACAGGGTCCAACACCGACGGTTTTGGTTATATCCAGAGCCTGCTGGATGCCCAGCCCGATTGGCGTGCAGATGCCGGGCCGATCACCGTCATGGGGGCGGGCGGCGCGGCGCGCGCCGTCATCGTGGCGCTGGCTGAGCGGGGAGCCCGGGAAATCAGGGTGTGCAACCGCAGTGCCGACAAGGCCATTGCAATGGCTCAGGAGTTTGGCGCCCCGGTACGGGCTGTGCCGTGGGAGAGACGCAATGAAGCCGTGGCCGACGTGGCACTGCTGGTGAATACCACGAATCAGGGAATGGACAAGCAGCCTGCGCTGGATTTGTCACTGAAGCTCCTGCCGGCACATGCGCTGGTGTCGGATGTGATCTATACACCGCTGGAAACCCCGCTGTTGCGGGATGCCCGTCTGCGCGGCAATGCCACGGTCAATGGATTGGGTATGCTGCTTAATCAAGCTCGGCCCGCGTTCAAATCATGGTTTGGTGTGATGCCGGATATCAGCCC
>JAABRC010000140.1 GCA_011391115.1 Candidatus Egaibacter danicus
ATCATTATTCAACATTACTCAGGAGATTTCATGATGACTATCAAAAAGATAGCTGCTTACGCAATGATGACGGTATCTGCAGGCCTTTTCGGCACTCAATTGGTGCTGGCCCAGAGCCCGGTTAACTACCCTGTCAAACCCATCCGGCTGGTCGTGCCGTTCACACCCGGCGGTTCGACCGATATTCTGGCGCGCGCCATTGGCCTGGAACTGACCAAGGCATGGGGCCAGCCGGTGGTAATTGAAAACGTACC
>JAABRC010000141.1 GCA_011391115.1 Candidatus Egaibacter danicus
AGCAGGTTGCTATAACACTGACCTCACAGCCGGAAATTCTTGAAATCAACTTCGCTTTCGGATCAGGCGCACGCCAGGCATCTGTGTAACTTGCTGACCCTTGACGGCTTCGCGCAAATTGCGCTGGGCAATTCGGGAGTGCTCGCGCATGATGGCCTCGGCGCGGGCGCCCTCGCGCCTCTCAATCGCTTCAAGCACCTGCCCGTGCTGGTCCTGCGCAACAATGAGCATGTCGCGCGCCTGTGGGGAATTGGCCTGAACAACGACAAAGGCCGACGGTGACGCAAAAGGCAAGCTGGCAACGCGTTCCAGCTCGCGAAGCAGGAAAGGACTGCCGGACAGCTCCCCCAGCAACACATGAAACTGGCCATTAAGCCGGACATACGCCGAAAACTCCTCGTCACCGAACGACTGACGCCCGAGCACCTCGTCAATCAATTTCAGGCATTCCCGCGCCTCGTTCATCACCACCGGGGCAACGCCGCGCTCTGCGGCCAGCCGCGCGGCCAGGCCCTCAATCGTGCCACGCAATTCAATGGCTTCTGAAACATCACGCTCCGAGAAGGTACGCACCGCATAGCCACCATTGGGCAGACTTTCGATCAGGCCTTCCTGTTCCAGGCGCATCAGCGCAGCACGAATGGGCGTGCGCGAAAAACCCAGTTTCTCGACAATGCTGAGTTCGGCAATGCGAGAACCGCCCGGCAACTCACCGGCAAGAATCATCTCCCGCAGTTGCAACTGGGCACGCACCTGCACGCTCTCGGAACCGATTTGCGCGGCAACGCCGGGTTCCTCCGGGCGGGATACTGTTGAATTGGTAGCAACTGTCATGATCTAGCCTTTCAGACGGCATTCCCCTTCCGAGCCGACATCGTGTCGGGGTTGTAAAAATCTCCTCAGCGGACTGATATCAGGTCACCCACCTTATTCAGTGACCATGAATCCACCGTTTTGAGTCAAGGCAAATTTTCCGGCGGCAACTGCATTGATCCATTGGCAGGCCCGTAAAAAACCGCCAAAACAGAAAAAATGAACGCCGTTGAAGTCGAGTCCGTCGTCAGCTTGTGCCTCCACCAGATCACGAATCACCAGTTCCGGCCCATGGTCACCCAACAGCTTCATCATGGACGTGGGCTTGGCACCCAAAGCACGGATGGACGGGCCCACGCCACAACGCATCGCGAATCTGAACAGTGCCGCAACGCTCGCTGGGCCGGCCAACCCACCGACCATGCGAGCCGAAACTCCTTGCTGGCGAAGCGACACAGCCCAATCAATGAAGGGCTGTGCTTCAAAGAAGAATTGGGTGACCAGTGAGGTCTCCAGTCCAAGGCTTTGGGCCAAACTGACTTTGTCACGCTCCGCCTGACGAATCACCGGAAGCGCCACCTTGCTGTGGCCTTCCGGGTGTCCGGCCAGCGACACGCGGCGAAAACCGTGCTTGCCGAGCAAGCCGGTTTTCAGGACTTCGCTCACGTCGCTGTAGGGGCCAGTCGCCTCTGGATAGTCGCCAGCGATGAGCAGAACCTCCTGCACGCCAACGCCAGCCAACTCACCCAATATTCGTTCCAGATGCGCCTGTGAGGGCACAAGCCGCGCCGGAATGTGCGGCACAGGCTCGAAACCGGCTGCACAGGCCGCTAAGCTGGTCTGGCGGGTCTGCTCCCAAGTCTGGTTGGGCAGGTGGGACACAAACACACGGGTGCCGGGTCGCAGCCACTGGCGACTGGCTTGCAGGTGTTTGCTGTCGGCAACATTGATCTCAACGGAGGCCTTCTCGGCCAGCCGTTGGATCTCGCGCGTCAGCGCGAGCGCAGCACCAATTGGGGCGCTGGCAGCCACTTGCATGAATGCCATGCCGGCTTACGCCTTGCGAGTGCGCCAGCCGTCTGCGTAGGCCTCGCGGGCCGCCTTGGCATATGGCACGGCAGCCACGCGCACGCGCACTTCGGTCTGCTCGTGGCGCTCAACCGGCGGCTTGCTGGTGCCACCGCCTTCTTCGCCCCAGGTCAGGGTCAGCACGTCGTTTTCCTTCACGTCGGCATCCACCCACCCCAGCGACAGGCCGCAACGCTCGTTGTGGCTGTAGCCCGTGAACATGGAGTGCCCTACAACCTTGCCGCCTTTCATCACTTTGTCGAATGACGAGCTGCCGTAGTTGGCATTGGGCATGTCGAAAAACTTGCAGGTCTTGTCGCCAGTGACCGGCGACGCCAATATCCTGCCCAGGTCTTCGCCGTTCCACTCGAAAGTGACTTTGCGACGGGATTGTGCGCGGCCATTTTTGACCATTTCTTCCAGTGCAGCGCGGCCGATGAAGTCGTGGTCGAACTTGACGAAGGGGCCATAGCCCAGGTCGTAAGGCGTGGTGTAGTAGTCCTCAATGTTGTCTGACACAAAGCTGCCGGCAATGGAACCCGTGGCTTCGTAGCCCTGTGCAGGCAGCCATTCGCGATAGGCCTTCATCTTGTCGCCGCTGTAGACACCTGGCAGGGGTGACGGGATCCAGCCGGATTCAAACGTATTGCTTGAATAAGCACGCGAACCCACCCGCACCAAGCCAAACTCACGGCCCACCGCCATGATGTGTTCACGGATTTCTTCCGCTTCAGCGTAAGGACCCCAGATCTCCAGGCCAGGTGCGCCGGCCATGCCGTGGCGCAAGCAACGCACTTTGCGGCCCAGCATGTTGATGTAGTCCATGTTGAAGAACTTCACATCGGCCATGGGCCCGCCGTTGAGCTTGTCGATGATCTTCTTGGCGTTGGGACCCTGGATTTGGTAACGGTAGTGGCGGCGACTCACCGCCTTGCCGTAAGGGGCTGAGGGCGAACGATCGTCGCGGATGTACTGTACGTTGAAACCGGCGGTTTTGCAGTTGAACTCGATCCAGTTGACCGTAGGAGCACGGCCCACAAAGACCAACTCGTTTTCAGCCAGGTAAAACAGGATGCCGTCGCCAATCACATAGCCGTCATGGCTGATTGGCACCATCTGTTTGGCCTTGTTGACGGTGAAGCCATTGAAGCTGTTGATCGTCAAGGTAGACATCAGCTTGAGTGCATCGGGGCCGGTGACAGTGATTTCCGCCATGTGGTGGGATTGATCAAATAACACCGCCGTTTTTTGCCACGCGCACTGCTCGTCGCGCCAATTGGTGAACTCGGAGGGCACCACCGGGTAAACATAGGCACCAATTTGCGATTGCCGCAACATGTGCACCGCGTTGCCTGCACTTGTCAAAACGTCTTCCAAACTGCGTTGGGTCATGATGTGTCGCCTTTTAAATGGTTGAGTAAATATGGTTGAAGCACTCTCTTGAGTACACGACAGGGCACGAAATCAACCCTATCACTGGAACCCGATTTCAGTATACACACTGAATACAATAAAATCAAATAATTGCTGAAAAATCGAAATTACCGCCAATATTTCGGTAATTAAGGCTTCGGTAACTCCTTATATGTATACATTAAGCAGAAATGAAGGCGATATTGAGTATCGTCAAGTCCGGTTTACAACCATTTCAAAACGAGCCCCCTCATGACAAAACACCCAGAGTCCGCCAGGATGCCCAACTACATCCTGACCACCCAATGTCCCGACACCACCGGCGTGGTGGCGGCAGTAACGGGGTTTTTGGCTCAAAACCGCGCCACCATCACCGAAGCGCAACATTTCGACGATGTCGCCAGCGACACATCGTTCCTTCGCGTGGTGTTTCGTGACAATGGCCAGGGCATGGCGGAGCTCACCGAACTGGGCGCACTCTTTGCCAAGGCGGTGGCCGAACCGTTCAAGATGAAATGGAATTTGCACAGCTCTCAAAAAAAGTGCCGCACCATCCTGGCGGTTTCCAAACACGGACACTGCCTCAACAGCCTGCTGCACCGCTGGAGCACCAACACCTTGCCCATCGACGTACTGGCTGTCGTTTCCAATCATGAAGACATGCGACGACAGGTCGAGTGGCACGGTGTGCCATTCTTTTACTTGCCCGTGGTCAACGGCGACAAGGCCGCGCAAGAAGCCAAAATCACAGAACTGTTTGAGCGTTTTGACGCCGAGTTGCTGGTGCTGGCGCGCTACATGCAAATCCTGAGCGATGACGCCTCACGGCACTTCACGGGGCGTTGCATCAACATCCACCACTCCTTCTTGCCGGGCTTCAAAGGCGCACGCGCTTACCACCAGGCGTTTGACCGCGGTGTGAAACTCGTTGGCGTTACGGCTCACTATGTAACCAGCGACCTGGACGAAGGCCCCATCATCGACCAGGAGGTGGGCCGCATTGACCACACCGCATCGGCAGACGACCTGGCCGACATAGGAAAAGACCTGGAAAGCGTCACGCTAAACCGTGCCATCAAATGGCATGCCGAGCGCCGCGTTTTCATCAACGGCACCAAGACCGTGGTGCTGCGATAAAGCGTCAGATCATGACTAGATTCGCGGGTAAACACGCTGCGGTCGTCGGGCGCAGCCACACTCGGGCATCTTAACGAGCCCGCAGCAGGGCTGCCTGCCCCTCAAGCCACCCGACCCAGTGCCCCGTCAGTCGGGTTGGAGACCGGCAGGCCAATGACACGGTCCACGCTACCGCATGACGCATGACGCATGACGCATGACGCATGACGCATGACGCCAGTGTGCCAGCGGCTTGGCACCGCCGCACAATCTCTTTACGATGACCCCATCCAAACCGTGCGACTATTCCCAAATTGTGAGACCCAAGCCGCTGTGCAACCCAGGAAACGCTGAATGACCTCGCCCGACACACCCCTCTCCCATCCGGTCACCCCCACGCCCCTGCGCCCGGCACCGCACTTCGTGCCCGACAGCGTGCTGGACCGCCTGGCCCGGGTCACCAGCGGTTCGCTCACCACCCAGCTCTTCAAAAAGGGCTATCGCCAGCCGGTGCTGCTGGGCCTGAAGCCGCTGAACCGGAAGCACAAACCCTTTGCCGGGCGCGCCTACACCATGCGCTTCATTCCCGCGCGGGAGGACATCGACACCTATGCCACGCTCACCACCGAGCCGCACATCAACAACCTGCAGTGGGTGGGCGTGGAGCAGGTGCGCCCGGGTGAGGTAGTGGTGATTGACAGCAACCGCAACCCGGCGGCTGCATCCATGGGCAACATGCTCATCACCCGCATGATGGTGCGCGGCGCACGCGGCGTGGTAACCGACGGCGCCTTTCGTGACGGCACCGAGCTGGCCGACATGGACTTCCCCATCTGGAGCGGTGGCGTGACCGCCACCACACGTCTCTCGTACCACCATGTGGCCGATCTGCAGGTGCCGATTGGCTGCGCGGGCGTTGCTGTGTACCCCGGTGATGTGATCCATGGTGATGGCGACAACATCAGCGTCATTCCCGCGCACTGCGCTGAAGAAATGGCCAACCTGTGTGAAGCGCAGGACGACCTGGAGGCCTACCTGGCACTACGGGTGCAGGCGGGCGAGGCGCTGTGGGGGCTTTACCCGCCCAGTGACGCCACCCGTGCCAAGCACAAGGCCTGGGTGGCGGCGGGACGGCCTGCCGTGCCCGTTGTGGCTGGCAATCGCTGATACCGGCACCGAAGCTGACAGTCACGCTTTCTCTTTGCGGAACCCGACACCATGCCATCTTCCCTTTCCTCACATTCTCCTGAGTTTTACGAGGCTTTGATCCGCCGCTACTTCGACGCCTGCAACGCGGCTGATTACTCT
>JAABRC010000014.1 GCA_011391115.1 Candidatus Egaibacter danicus
TGCTTCGTGTTCTCCTGGACGAGACTGTAGGGCACGATGACCCGATCAGCAAATTTTATTCACCATTTGGTGAAATAGATTATCATTTCTGCCTGAGACGTGTCCTTCAGGGCCGGTTTTGTGTAGCCGGGTCAGGAGGTGTATCTGCCCCTTCACTTTAGTTACTACGAAATATTCATGAGCAAAAAGCGCCATGCGTTTGTCGGTACCGGCGGACGCGCCCTGAGTTTCATTGAACCTCTGGTCACCACTTACGGCGACCAGAATGAGCTGGTTGCCATTTGCGACCTGAGCTCCGCCCGCATGTCGTACTACAACGAACTGCTGGTACGTGATCTGGGCTACCACGCGGTGCCTGCCTACACGCCAGACCGGTTTGACGACATGCTGCGCGAGCAAAAACCCGACGAAGTATTTGTCTGTACAAAAGACTCCACGCACCATGAGTACATCGTGCGTGCGCTGTACGCTGGTTGTGACGTTATCACCGAGAAACCGATGACCACGGACGCTGTGAAGTGCCAGGCCATTCTGGATGCGGTCAAGGCGACCGGGCGGCGGGTGCGTGTCGCCTTCAACTACCGCTGGGCACCCTTTCGAACCAAGGTCAAGGAGCTGATTGAGAGTGGCGTAGTGGGCAAGATCCACTCAGTGAATCTTGAGTATTTGCTGGACACCAACCATGGTGCTGACTATTTCCGCCGCTGGCATGCACACATTGAAAATTCGGGCACCCTGCTGGTTCACAAAAGCACGCACCATTTTGATTTGGTGAACTGGTGGCTTGATGCCATCCCGCAGCAGGTATTTGCCTACGGTGACCTGGTGTTCTATGGCAAACAGAATGCGATCAACCGGGGCGATGAAAAGCTCACCCGTTACGCGCGTTATACCGGTTCGCCCGAGGCCAAGGATGACCCGTTTTGCCTCGACCTGACGGAGAGTGAGTCTTTCCGCAAACTCTATCTGGCGGGCGAGGCCGACTCGGGCTACCTGCGCGACCAGAATGTGTTCCGTGATGGCATTACCGTACCGGACCAGATGTCGCTGAACGTTCGTTACCGTACAGGGCAGGTATTGACCTATTCGCTGGTGTGCTATAGCCCGCGCGAAGGCATGCGCGTCACCTTCAATGGCGACCGCGGTCGTATTGAATACCACGAGTTCATTGGTACGCACATGAACCGGGCGGTCAGCCCCAAGAATTGGAAGATCGAAGAAAAGCCTGGAGCGGAGGCAGAAGGCGAGTGGATACGGGTGTTCCCTCATTTCAAGAGCAGCTACGTAGTGGAAATGCCCGAGATTCGGGCAGCGCATGGCGGGGCCGACGTCATTCTCAACGAACACTTCTATGGTCCACCGGCACCGCCCGACGCTCTGGGGCGCACAGCCGGGCACGAGCAGGGTGCGGCATCGATTGCCATCGGCATTGCTGCCGTCCAGTCGATTGGCAGCAATCTGCCGGTCAATATCAGCGATCTGGTGACGATCAAACCGGACGCCACGAAGTTGTCCCAACTGGTCTGAGCAGCCGCAGGCTTGGGTCTGACCGGGCAAAATAGCCGGTATGACTCATTCCGACGCTTCAAAAAAAATCGCAGGCCACTTGCTGGTCGAATGTCTGGTGGCCCAGGGCGTCACTCACGCGTTTGGCGTACCGGGCGAAAGCTACCTGGCAGTGCTGGACGGGTTCCATGCACTGCAGGATCAGATCACGTTTGTGATCAACCGGCAGGAGGGCGGAGCGGCCTTCATGGCAGAAGCTCATGGCAAGCTGACCGGGCGGCCGGGTGTGTGTTTCGTGACCCGCGGGCCGGGCGCAACCAATGCGTCCATTGGCGTGCACACCGCGTATCAGGATTCCACACCCATGGTCTTGTTTGTGGGCGATGTGGCTAGTGAAACGCGTGACCGTGAGGCGTTTCAGGAAGTTGACTTCTGCAGTTTCTTTGGCCCCAGCACCAAAGGCATGGCCAAACGGGTGGAGCGCATTGATGACGCAAGGCGCATTCCCGAATATGTGGCCCGCGCCTTTGCTACCGCGATGAATGGGCGCCCCGGCCCTGTGGTGCTGGTGTTGCCAGAAGACATGCTGGCGCAAACGGTGAATGCCCACGCCAGCACGGGTGAGATGCCACAAGCCTTGCCGAAACTGGAACCCGTTGAGGCCTGGAGTGACCCTGGGGCCTTGCGTACCTTGCGTGAGATGCTCCTGAAATCAGAGCGTCCTCTGGTTGTTGCAGGAGGCGGTGGTTGGACTGTACAGGCCGCTCAGGCGCTGCAGCGCTTTGCAGAAAACTGGAAGTTGCCGGTGGGTAACGCGTTCCGGTTTCAGGATACGTTTGACAACCACCATCCGCTGTATGCAGGTGACGTGGGTATTGGCATCAACCCCAAACTGGCCGCACGCGTGAAGAACAGCGACCTGATCATCGCCATCGGCCCACGTCTGGGGGAGATGACCAGTGGCGGCTACACGCTGCTGGAAGTGCCCCAGCCCAAGCAGAAACTGGTGCACATTCATTCCAGCGCGGAAGAGCTTAACCGGGTGTATCAGGCGGACCTGGCGATCAATTCCACCATGAACGCAGCTGCCCGCTCGCTAGAGGTGTTGACTGCACCGGTCAACGTGGCGTGGGAAGCGTGGGCACAGGAAGCCAATGCAGATTACCTGGCCAACATGCAGCCACAGCCCTTGCCCGGTGACATTGACATGCCCGCCATCGTCGGGATGCTGCAAAAACACTTGCCATCAGACGCTGTGCTCACCAACGGTGCGGGCAACTTCGCCAGCTGGATTCACCGTTTCTTCAAACACCACGGTCTGGTGAAAGGGTTCAAGACGCAACTGGCTTGCACCAACGGGGCCATGGGCTATGGCGTGCCTGCCGGCATTGCCGCCAACATCCTGACCGGGCGAACGGCCTTTACCATTGCGGGTGATGGCGACTTTCTGATGAACGGCCAGGAGCTGGCCACTGCTGTGCAGCATGGCGCGAAAAGCATCATCCTGTTGCTCAACAATGGCATGTACGGCACGATCCGCATGCACCAGGAACGCGACTACCCGCAGCATGTGGTGGGCACGAAGTTGCAAAACCCCGACTTTGCGGCGCTCGCGCGGGCCTACGGTTATGCCGGTGTGCGCATCACCCGCACTGCCGAATTCGAAGCCGAGTTGCTGGCCGCTTTGGCGCGCCCAGAGGGCACGCTGATTGAGGTAACGCTGGACCCCGAAGTGATCACCACGCGGGGAACGCTGTCGGCCATCACCGCCAAGGCACTACAAAAATAATAGCTGCTCACGCATATATCACAAGGGCTGAGGCCATATTTCATCACCAATTGATACGTTTTTGAGACGTTTCCCTATGTACCCACCCATTGAACCGTACCGGACCGGGCGGTTGACCGTAGACGAGTTGCACACCCTGTATTGGGAAGAGTGCGGCAACCCCGATGGTGCACCGGTCTTGTTTCTGCATGGAGGCCCGGGCTCTGGTTTGTCACCCCTGCATCGGCAGTTTTTTGACCCGACACACTACCGGGTTGTTTTGTTCGACCAGCGCGGTGCGGGTCAATCGACCCCGCTGGGCGAATACCGCAACAACACGACGCAGTTACTGATTGAAGATATCGAGCAGATCCGTCAGATGCTGGGCATTGAACAGTGGCTGGTGTTTGGCGGTTCATGGGGTTCAACGCTGGCGCTGGCCTATGGACAATCCCATCCTCAGCGTTGCCTGGGATTCGTGTTGCGCGGTATCTTTCTGTGTACGCCTGCGGAAATAGACTGGTTCATGCACGGCATGGGCCAGTTTTTCCCGAAGGAGCATGCCCAGTTCGTCTCAGCCATTCCGACTGATGAACGAGACGATTTATTAAAGGCGTATTCAAAACGCCTGTTCAGTGACGATGCTGCAGTTTGCGGTGCAGCAGCGCGCAGCTGGAGTCGTTACGAGGGTAGTTGCCTGCACCTGCTGCCACATCCGCAAGACGTCGAGGCATTTGGCTCTGATGCCGTGGCGCTGGGCGTGGGGCGACTGGAAGCGCACTACTTTTGCCACAAAGGCTTCCTTTCTGAAGACCAACTGGTTCGCAATGTGGGCCGTATTCGCCACCTGCCAGCCATCATCGTGCAGGGGCGCTATGACGTGATATGCCCGCCAACTTCTGCCTGGCGACTGCATCAGGCCTGGCAAGAGGCTGTGTTCACGATCGTGGAAGATGCTGGTCATGCTGCATCCGAGCCGGGTATTGCTCACGCCCTTGTGAGTGCAACAGACCGGTTCAAGATAACCGGGCGATTCGATTGAGAGGATAAAAAAAGGGCTGTCGTAAAGACAGCCCTTTTTGTGTGTGGCGTCTCAGCCTTGAAGATTACTCTTTGATGTCAACGCCGTAGAACGTGTGACGGCCGAATGGGCTGAGTTTGAAGTCGATGACTTCTTTGCGCACTGGTTTGGTTTGCACGGCGTGAGCAATGGTGAACCACGGAGCCTGCTCTTTGAAGATTACTTGAGCCTGTTCATAGAGCTTGGTCCGCTCGGCAGGGTTGGACTCGGTTTTAGCTTTCTGGATCAAGTCCTCAAAGGGTTTGTAGCAGAACTTGGCGACGTTGGAGCCGTTACCTCTTGCAGAATCGCAACCGAGCAGCACGTGCAGGAAGTTGTCCGGGTCGCCGTTGTCACCGGTCCAGCCCAGCATGCCCATCTGGTGTTCGCCAGCCTGCATGCGCTTGCGGTATTCACCCCATTCGAAGCTCTTGATTTCTGCTTTCACGCCAATTTTGGCCAGATCCGCCTGCATCAACTCCGCAATGCGCTTGGCGTTGGGGTTGTAGGGACGCTGCACGGGCATGGCCCACAGGTCGGTGCTGAACCCGTTCGGGTATCCCGCTGCTGCCAGCATTTTCTGTGCGGCCGCCTGATCAAACGGGTCATCCTTGATGGCGTTGTTGTATGACCATTGTGCTGGAGGAATAGGGTTCTTCGCAGCAACACCGGTGCTCAGATAAACACCATCGACAATCGCCTGCTTGTTGATGGCCATGTTGATAGCTTTGCGGACGCGGACATCATCAAACGGCTTCTTGGTCGTGTTGTAAGCCAGATAGCCGATATTCAAGCCGGGTTGCGTTAGCAAGGTGACGTTGGCATCGGCTCGCATGGCAGGCAGGTCAGCCGGGTTAGGGTAAGGCATGACATGGCATTCACCTTTTTGCAGCTTGGCCCAACGCACGGATGCATCCGTGGTGATGGCGAATACCAGGTCATCAATCTTGGCTTTGCCAGCCCAATGCTCTGGAAATGACTTGAAGCGGATGATGGCGTCTTTCTGGTATTGAACCAGCTGGAATGGGCCAGTTCCGACGGGCTCCTGGTCAATTTTTTCTGGTGTCCCTGCCTTGAGCATGGCATCTGCGTATTCCTTGGACTGGATCGCAGAAAACTGCATGGCCAGAGTCGACAGGAAAGGTGCCTCAGCCTGGTTCAGCGTGATCTTGACGGTGGAATCATCAACCTTTTCTACCGATTTGATGAGCTTGTCAAAGCCCATGTCAGAGAAGTAGGAGTGATTGGCGCTGGTGACCTTGAAGTAGGGGCTGGTCTCCTTCATCTGGCGGTCAAAGTTGAAAACAATATCGTCGGCATTCAAGTCGCGTGTGGGCTTGAAGTTTTTATTGCTTTGCCATTTGACACCTTTGCGCAGCGAGAAGGTGTACTCCTTGCCATCCTTGGAAACGGTCCATTTCTCGGCCAGACCGGGACCTACTTTGGTGCCGCCGCGCTCAAACTGCACAACGTTGTCATAGATCTGCTCGATGACGTCAAAGGATGTTCCCGTGGTGTTGATGCTGGGAGAGAAGTTTTCCGGGCTGCCTTCTGAGCAATACACCAGTGTTTTGGCAGAAACGGGTGATAGGGCCATGACGGCAGGCAGCGCCAGTGCGCACAGCAGCGCACGTTTCGCCGGCAGTTTTCGGCCGGTACCTGATTTGGATTGAATCATCTTTTGGACTCCTCTAGGGTTAATGCTGCAGAGCAGCGGTTTGGGTAAATTGTTCGGCTTCATGACATGCTACCTGTCGGCCTTCCAGCTCGCGCAACACAGGGCGCTCAGCGCGGCAGCGGCTGGTAACGTTGGGACAGCGTGTCGAAAAAACGCATCCACTGGGTGGATTCAGGGGAGATGGTAGTTCACCTGTCAAAACCTTGCGCGTCAGGCCGGAGCCGGTACCGACCAGGCCAGGCGTGGATGCCAGAAGAGCCTGTGTATAGGGATGAAGCGGGCGGGAAAAAATGATTTTCTTCTCGCCCTGCTCAACTGCATGTCCCAGGTACATCACCAGAACGTCATGCGCAATGTGTTTGACAACGCCCAGATCATGCGAAATAAACAGATAGGCTAATCCCAGCTCCTGTTGCAGGTCAGCGAGCAGATTCAGCACCTGTGCCTGAATGGAGACGTCCAGCGCAGAAACGGGCTCATCGGCCACTACCAGGGCCGGTTTGAGCATCAAGGCTCGGGCGATCGCGATGCGCTGCCGCTGTCCGCCGGAGAACATATGCGGGTATCGGTCATAGTGTTCCGGCCGCAAACCGACCATGGCCAACATGCTGCGTGCCCTTTCGGTGCGCTCAGGTGTCTGCATGTCCGTGTTGATTTCAAGAGGGGCTTCCAGAATGGCGCCAATCTTTTTACGCGGGTTCAATGACCCATAAGGGTTCTGAAATACCAGCTGCACTGTGCGGCGCAAGGCATGCCGATCATCTGATGATGCCTTGACAACGTCGACTCCACTCAGCTGGAGTTCACCGGAAGTCGGGGTTTCAATCAGTGAGACCATGCGAGCCAGCGTCGACTTGCCACAGCCGGATTCGCCGACCACAGCCAGGGTTTTGCCGGGATTTACTGAAAACGAAACGCCCCCTACGGCCTGCAGCCGATCCGCTTCACGGAACAGTCCCCGGCTTATCTTGTAAATCTGACGCAGATCTCTGGCCACTACAACGGGGGGATTGGATGCGGAAGTTTGAGGTGTGCTCATAACGAAGCCGCTTCCAGGTTTTTCCCCGAATGCATGGCGTCGCCTGCACTGGCATCTCCCAGCGCGTAGTGGCAACGAATCATGCCGTCCTGCCATGCACGCAACGGTGGTCTTTCCGAACGACACCGGTCACTGGCATAGGAGCATCGAGGCGCAAACAGGCACCCGGTCGGACGATCATATAAACCCGGCACCATACCGGGGATGGTGGCCAGTCGCGACAAGCCATCGCTGCGCTCGGGCAGGGCGGCCATCAGAGCCTCAGTGTAGGGATGCTGAGGCCGTCCGAACAGCGCCCCTGCAGTTTGCTCTTCCATGATTTGTCCTGCATACATCACGGCGACACGTTGGGCCATCTCGGAGACGACACCCATGTTGTGGGTGATCAGCACGAGCGCCATGCCACGCTCTTTTTGCAGACTCCGCAGGAGATCCAGGATTTGTGCCTGAATCGTGACATCCAGTGCAGTCGTTGGTTCATCGGCAATCAGCAACTTGGGGTTGCAGGCAATTGCCATGGCTATCATGACCCGCTGATTCATGCCGCCAGACATCTGGTGCGGATACACCTTGAGCCGGCTTTCAGGCGCAGGGATGCCGACCTGCTCGAGCAATTCGATGGACCGGCGCTTGGCGGCTTTGGCGTCCATTCCCAAATGCAACCTGAGCGTTTCCGCCAGCTGAAATCCGACGGTAAAGCAGGGGTTCAGGCTGGTTGTCGGGTCCTGAAAAATCATGGCGACGTCTTTGCCGGTAAGCTTGTTGCGTTCACCAGGCGACAGGGCCAGCAGATCGTGTCCGTCAAAGCGGAGCTTGTCGGCCTTAACCCGGCCGGGGTAACTGACAAGGCCCATCAGCGCCATCATCGTGACACTTTTACCGGAGCCTGACTCGCCAACAATGCCCAGCACATCGCCAGCCTCCAGCCTCAGGCTGATGCCGTCCACGGCATGCATCACGCTGTTTCTGGAAGGGAAATCAACGGTCAGGTTTTCAATTTCAAGGAGAGCCATAGGAATAGCTTTCAGCGTTTCAGCTTGGGGTCAAACGCATCGCGCAAGCCATCACCGAGCAAGTTGAATGCCAGTACCGTAATCAGGATAGCAAGACCCGGGAATGTCACGACCCACCAGGCACGCAACACAAATTCGCGGGCATCTGCCAGCATGGTTCCCCACTCGGGCGAGGGTGGTTGTGCACCAAGGCCCAGAAAACCCAGCGCGGCAGCGTCCAGTATGGCTGTGGAGATGCCCAGAGAGGCCTGAACGATCAGGGGCGCCGTGCAATTGGGGAGCACTTCATTGAACATCAGTCGGAGATGGCCTGCACCATTCATGCGAGCGGCAGTTACGTAGTCTTTTGAGGTTTCTGCAATCACGGCGGCGCGAGTGATTCGGACGTAGTGAGGCAGCACCACAATGGCTACCGCCAGCATGGCATTCATCAGACCAGGCCCCAGGATAGCCACGATCACGATGGCAAGCAGGAGGCTTGGGAGTGTCAAAATGATGTCCATCAGCCGCATGATCCCGATTTCGTACATGCCGCGAAAGTACCCGGCCGTCAAACCCAGAATGGTGCCGACAACAACTGACAGTGCGACCACGGCAATGCCGATGACGAGAGACAATCTCGCCCCATGGATGAGTCGGGAAAGAATATCCCGTCCGATGGCGTCAGTACCCAGCGGGTATGTAGTCGAGCCGCCACTTTGCCAGAAGGGGGGCTTCAGGAAGGCGGTATTGTTGGTGAGATCCGGTGCGTGAGGCGCCAACAGGGGTGCAAACATAGCGACCAGCAACACGCCGATGACGATCACCAGACCTGCCAAGGCACCGCGGTTGGCACTGAAATAGCCCCAAAACTCGCGAAGTGGCTGAGCGGGTGCCGGCTTGACGGCCATGCTATTCAAAGCTGTACTCATCGCTGATGCCTGATGCGCGGATTGATGATGCCGTAGGTGATGTCCACCAGCAAATTCACGACCATGACAATCACACCCAGCAGCAGCATGCCGCCTTGCAGAACCGGGTAGTCACGCCGGCTGATCGCCTCAATGAGCCATTTGCCCACACCAGGCCAGGAGAAAATGGTTTCCGTCAGGATAGCCCCGGTAAACAGCACGCCCACCTGCAAACCGATCACCGTAACGACCGGAATGAGTGCGTTGCGAAATGCGTGCAGTGACACCACGCGCAGATTGGACAAGCCTTTTGCGCGAGCGGTCCGGATGTAGTCTTCACCCAAGACTTCCAGCATCGCTGAACGTGTCATGCGCGCAATGACAGCGAGCGGGTTGGTACCCAAAACGATCATCGGCAGGATCAGGTGCGATACCGTCGACCAGAACGCGCCCTTGTCTTTGGATAGCAATGAGTCGATCAAAAGGAATCCGGTGGTGGGCTCGATAAAGTATTTGACATCGAGGCGCCCCGAAACTGGCGTGAGATCAAGCTGAACGGAAAACAGCAATATAAGCAGCAGGCCCCACCAGAAAATGGGCATGGAATAGCCAGCGAGCGATACGCCCATCACGCCGTGATCCAGGATTGAATTGCGTTTGACGGCGGCCAATATGCCCGCCGGTATGCCTATGATCAACGCAAACAAAATGGCGCACACCGCCAGTTCAATGGTTGCGGGAAACAGTGCCAGAAATTCACTGAGGACAGATTCATGGGTGATGATGGATTTGCCGAGATCGCCATGCAGGACCCGGCCGATGTAGATCCCGTATTGCACGATCACGGGCCGGTCCAGCCCATATTCCTTGAGCAGGGCGGCATGCCGCGTGGCATCGATGCCGCGCTCGCCAGCCAGTGTTTCAATCGGGTCGCCAGGTACCAGGCGGATCAGGAAAAAGGCAACGAGCGTCATTCCCAAAAAGGTCGGGATGATCAGACTCAAACGGGTGAGGAGGAAGCGTAGCAAAGTGAGTATTGATCGAGTGCGCCAAGGCCGGCAAATTTGGTTTGGAGTTCTTGGATGCCTGCCTCAAGGGAACAGATTCTAACCAGCATAGATGCCTGTGTTCGGCAGGGGTCCGGGTATTTGCTCCCCGGACAAACCCGCATCCTGATTGCCCAGCATATGAGCCGGGTCAAAAAAAAGCCGACTTGCGTCGGCCCTTTCTGCAATCGGGACGTACCGATTACTTCAAGTGCTTGCCAATCAGGCCGGCCATCTCGAACATGGACACTTGAGCCTTGTTGAAGACTTCCTTCAGCTTGGCATCAGCGTTGATCATGCGCTTGTTGACGGCGTCCTGCAGCTTGTTCTTCTTGATGTAAGTCCACAGTTTGCTAACCACTTCGGTGCGCGGCAGCGGGCTGTTACCTACAATGGAAGCCAGAGCGGCGCTAGGCGTCAGGGCCTTCATGAATGCTGCGTTGGCAGTCCGCTTTTTGGCGGGTGCTTTTTTTGCAGCTGGCTTTTTGGCCGGGGCGGCTTTCTTGGCTGCTACCTTTTTAGCGGGAGCAGCTTTCTTGGCCGGTGCAGCTTTCTTCGCTGCTACTTTCTTGGCTGGAGCAGCCTTTTTAGCCGGAGCTGCTTTCTTTGCGGGAGCAGCTTTTTTAGCCGGAGCTTTTTTTGCAGTTGCCATGATTGATTGTCCTTCTAGAAGTTGATTAATCACCAGCAAAAAACTGCTTCTTCACTGGCAAAGCGGATGCTACTGGAGAAAAAGCCTGTTTCCAAGCGAAAAAGCATTTTTTTCACTCTGGCGTGTTGTTTTTTCAGTCTGTGTTTTCAGCCTGTTTTCCCTCTGGAGACGCATGTTTGCGACGAACAGGGGTTCATGCAGTGCGCGAGTTGACACAGTTAACATCGCGCCATGACACACTATTTGTTCATTGAGGAGGATGACCAGCATGACTTTCCAGTTCGCAACTTGTGACTTGTGTGATGCCCATCAGGACGACACCTCGGGTGATTTCCGGGTTCTTCCTCCTGCGTTTCGTGATTTTGGTGCGGTGAAGAGATTTTGCGGTCCTGTCATGACGGTGAAGTGCCATGAAGACAATTCGCTGGTCAAGGCGGCAGTGGATTCCCCCGGCTTTGTCGACGGGCCGGAAGGACGCTTTGCGAGAGTGCTGGTAGTTGACGGTGGCGGTTCGCTTCGCAGGGCATTGCTGGGCGGCAATCTCGGTGCTGCCGCAGCACGCAATGGCTGGGCCGGGGTGGTGATTGACGGTTGTGTGCGTGATGTCGCGGAACTTGCAGGTCACCCAGTTGGCATTCGCGCATTGGCAAGCATGCCGCTACCTACCCGAAAGAAAAATCAGGGCCAGTCTGGCGGCACCGTTCAGGTGCAAGGTGTCTGGGTGCGCCCGGGTGACTGGCTCTATGCTGATGAAGACGGCATGGTCGTCAGCTCTACAAGACTGGTGTAAGGTCCCCAACCAGCTTCAACGCTCAGGCCCCGGGTGGGGCGATGGCCCGGCTGGGCAATGTAGCCAGAACCACTCCCAGCAGCGCAATGCCAAACGCCAGCAACTGGAGTCCGCTGAGGCTTTCGCCTAGCAGCCATACACCCGTCAGGGCCGCAGAGACGGGCAGCATCACAGTGAAGACGCCGGCTTTGGCGGCAGGTACTGTTTTCACGCCGGTCATCCACAACCAAACGGTCCACATGCTGGCAGCCAGCGCATAGAACACGAGCAGCAGCCAGGTACTTGCCGCAACCGAAGCAAAATCAAAATCGCTGGCGAGATAGATGCCTGCCGGCGTCATCAACACAAATCCCCAGAGGTTGATCATCGAAGAGATGCGTTTGGGGCTTAACGCGCCGGTGAGACGCTTGCCAATCACCACGTAAGCGCCTTCACACAACACGGCCCCAAACACCAGCAAATTACCCATCAGTGCTTTTTGATGAGCCAAATCGGCATCTAGACCACTATTTATATGCGTGAAGTGCTCTGACTTTGATAGCGCCATTAAGCCAATGCCGACCGCTGCGCAGGCGATGGCAGCCCAGACGCGGCGCTCGATTCGCTCACCCAGAAAGAGCCAGCCCATGATGGCCACCACGGCTGGAATGGCGGCCAGGATGACACCGGCCGACACCGCGCTGGTCATGCTCACGCCGTACAACATACAGATCGAGAACAGGAAATTACCCAGGAAGGACTCCAGGAAAACGAGCCTTTTTGTTGCGCTCGTCATCGGAGGTTCGCCAGCCGGCTTGATCAGCCAGCGTCCCATGGCGATTCCGGCGATGCCGAAGCGCAGCCATGCCAGCAAGAAGACGGGGAGAGCGGCCACGAGGGGCTTGGACAGCGCAACGTAGGTACCAACCAGGGACATGCACAAGGCGAGACAGAGGTAGGCGATCAATCGGCTGGGTTGAGGTTTCACAGTGATGGTGGGGAGGGCAGCCTGGAGGCAAACCTCAATCATGCCCGACTCGCGGAGGTCATTTCGTCTTGTCGGGCACTGGCCACGGCGTCCATGGCGGAATTGGCACCCTTGAGGTGGCTTCGGTTGAGATAACCTTGCCAGACCCATTCCACAAACGTCTTTGCAGGACGTGTCGTCATCATGCTGCTTGCGTCGGATACCCAGTTAAACCAGAAGAGTTATTACGAAGCCAGCGTTGTCCGGCCGGCGGTCATGGAGCCGCTGGAAGGTGAAGTTGATGCGGATGTTGTGGTAGTGGGCGCTGGTTTTTCGGGTTTATCGGCTGCCATTGAGCTGGTGCAGCGCGGGTTTTCCGTTGTCGTTCTGGAAGCTGACCGGGTATGCAGTGGCGCGTCCGGCCGCAACGGAGGGCAAGCCATCGTGGGATTCGCCAGTGGGCAGGAGCCGTTTGAGCAACAATTGGGGCCGGCTGCCGCCCGCACGGCCTGGGACATGTCGCTGGAGGCCATTGAGCTGATGGATGAGCGAATAGCGGCGCATGCCATTGCCTGTGACCGGATCAAAGGATATCTGTACGTTGCAGACTCCGCCCGAAAGGCCCGTGCGCTGGAGGCGGACATGCAAAGCCTGGAGTCTGTGTATGGGTTGAAAACGGAATTTGCTGTGGGTGCTGACGTTCAACGTCACATTCAAAGTAACACCTATTGCGCATCGGCTTACGAGACTGTGTCAGGGCATCTTCACCCATTGAAGTTTGGTTTGGGCCTGGCGCGGGTTGCGCTTTCGCTGGGTGTCCGAATTTATGAGCACTCTGCAGTCGTGGGTATCGCTCGGGGTCCAAATCTGGTGGCCAGCACAGCGAAGGGACAGGTTAATGCCCGGTTTGGCGTCTTGGCGGGCAACTGCACGCTGGCGGAGTATGGCCCCAAAGTGGCGCCCGAGTTGACGCCACGCATCATGCCGGTGGGCACGTATATCGTGGGAACGGCGCCGCTGGATGCCGCTTTGTGCCAGCAACTGATCCCCAGCCGGGCGGCTGTGTGCGACAACAACTTCATATTGGATTACTTTCGGTTCAGTGCAGACCATCGCATGTTGTTTGGTGGGCGTGTGAGCTATTCGACAAAAACACCGGCCAATCTGGAAGTGGTGATGCGCAAACGCCTGGGACAGATATTTCCGGCGCTGAATGACGTAGCCATCGACTTCATCTGGGGTGGTTTCGTTGACATCAGCATGAACCGGGCGCCAGATTTTGGTCGTCTCGGGAACAACCTGTATTACCTGCAGGGTTTCAGCGGGCACGGGGTCGCTTTGACCAGTCTCGCGGGCAAACTGGTGGCCGAAGCGGTAGCCGGGCAGGCGGAGCGATTTGACGTGTTCGCAGGTTTGAAGCATCGCGAGTTCCCCGGAGGCCCCTGGCTTCGTATGCCGAGCCTGGTGTTGGGGACGCTCTATCACCGGCTGCGCGATTTGTTGTAAACGGACTTTTCATGACCTCTTTCGCCTTTTTATCCAACAACGCTTTCATGAAAGCGCCGCCCGCCGCCTCTGGTACGCCCTTTGCAGTTGCAGGTATTGCTTGGGACGGCTGTGTGACCAATCGTCCCGGTGCGCGGTTTGGACCGCGGGCCATTCGTGAGGCCAGCCACATGTTGTGCGATGGCATTCACCCGCATTTCAACGTCTCGCCCGAGGGTGTATTGGGCGATGCGGGCGATCTGGCGTTACCCAACACCAGCCTGGACGCGATGCGCGTCGCCATGATGCCGCAAGTCAGTGAGTTGATACGTGCCCATCACATGGTCTGGATTGGCGGTGACCACTCCATTACCCTGCCATTGTTGCGGGCCTACAAGGCCTGGCTCGGCAAGCCGCTCGCGGTGATCCATTTCGATGCTCACTGCGATACCTGGAAGGACCATTTTGGGGAACCCAGTGGGCATGGCACGTGGGTCTATGAAGCTATTCAGGAGGGGCTGGTCATCAAGGAATGTGTCACGCAACTCGGCATTCGTTCCAGTGGTGTTCGAGAGGCGAGAGAGTATGTTCAGGATCAGGGTGGTCAGATTTTCACGGCGCGACAGTTGCGGGGGCTCGAGAATGCCACCCAGCTTGATCCAGTGATCTCTGCCATCAAGACCAGACTGGCAGCCTACGGCGATCCGCCGGTCTACCTCAGTCTGGATATTGATTGCCTGGATCCTGCGTTCGCTCCCGGCACTGGAACGCCGGAACCCGGGGGCATGTCCTCCAGACAGGTTTTGAGCTTGCTGGAAGAACTGGTTGACTTGCCATTTGTTGGCATGGACTGTGTTGAAGTGTCGCCACCTTATGACCATGCCGAACTCAGCAGCCTGGCTGCTGCGGCATTCGTGTGGACCTATTTATGTGGCCGCCGATTGACCTCAGGCATGTAATCTGCATCAGCGTTTCGAAGTTTTCCCTGGTCGAGTCAAATGACTGTTAATGGCATGGGCCAATAGCGGCCCATACCGGGCGATGTCCTCCAGAGGTGCGTAACCATAGCCTATGACAAGGCCTTTGGCGTCCTTGCGCTCCAGGCAATAAGCTGAGAGTGGACGCACGATCATCCCGAGTTCACCAATCCGGGCTGCGAGCACCTGATCATTAACCTCATTGGGGAGATGCAAACACAAGTGCAGACCCTGCTCAGCCCCGCTGATGTGGGCGCCGGAGCCCAGGCATGGCTTGAGTGCGGCCAGCAGAGTGCGCCTGCGCTCGGCATAACTCTGACGGGCACGCCGCAGTGCGCTGGCAAAGTGGCCCATTTCAATGAACTCTGCAAGAGCGGCCTGCAGCGGCATCTGTCCCGGGCGGTTGAGGTCATAGTGCGCCTGCTTGAAGGGGTCACTCAATTTCTTGGGAATAACGAGGTACCCCAGCTTGAGGCCGGGATACAGCACTTTGGAGAATGACCCCAGATACAAAACCCGCTCGTCCTTGTCCAGACCTGCCAGCGAAGAAAGAGGAGGGCCGGTGAACCGGAATTCACTGTCGTAGTCATCCTCCAGCACCCAGGCACCATGTCGACGGGCAATGTCCAGCAACCGGTGGCGCCGCGCCAGGGACATGACCGCTCCGGTGGGGTACTGGTGTGATGGCGTGACGTAGATCAGCTTGGGTGGTGTGCTTTCGTCTACTGGCTCGGGCGCAATGCCCTGGTCGTCTACCGGTACCGCATGGATCTTCAATCCTGTTGCCATGAAAGCCTTCACGGCTCCCCAATACGCCGGGTCTTCCATCCACACAGTGTCCCCATGGTCCGCCAGCAACTGGGCGCAGAGTTCCAGCGACTGCTGGGTTCCACTGGTGATGATGACCTGATCAACATCGACTGGCACGCTGCGGAAAACCCGCAGATAGTCCGCAACAGCGCGGCGCAAGGGCGCATGGCCACCTGTGTAGCTGTAGTCGAGCATTTCGGGATAGGTCATGCGCCAGTGCTTGTTTTGAAGACGCTGCCAGAGCGTGACGGGGAAGGCGCTGAAATCCGCAATGCCGGATGTGAAAGGCTGCACTTCCAGCTGAGTTGAACAGTACGCCGTTGACAAGGCTTGACCTCTTCGGGACAGCCCGGCGTTTTGACGGATACGGGCAACCGGCCGGTGCTTGGCCGGCTTGGGCACGGTGTCGTTGAGATAAGTGCCGCTGCCCACCCGGCTGACAAGGTAACCCTCAACGCTGAGCTGATTGATTGCAGCCACCACGGTATTGCGGGAAAGCCCCAAATCCTGAGTGAGTTCCCGGCTTGAAGGCAGACGGTCACCAGCGCCCAATTTGCCATCCAGGATGGCCCGTCTAAGCGCTTCATAAAGCTGCCTGTGCAGAGGAAGATTCTTGTCGGCGCTGAGGCGCGCCATTTCGGTGAGAAGCAGTTCTGACAGCATGATTCTGGGTCGCTTTCAAAGTGGCTCCAACGGATTGCCACAACTGGCTCCCATTTTGAACCAATTTCAGAAGGACAATGCTGTGAAGAATTCGGAGACTCTCAATGAACAAGCCACCTTGCACGGTCTGGCTGCCAGCAGATCATCGTCTTCTGGGCGATGACGGACAACAAATGCCCTTTCTGGTGCTGGGTGAGAAATATGCACGTGCGGTGAAGTTGGGTGCAAATACGCAGCCCGTTTTGTTCCCTTTGGCAGATCCCGATCAAATTCCCGAACTTCTGGGTTTGGTGGATGGGGTCATGCTGACCGGCTCATCTTCCAATGTTCATCCATCTCATTTTGATGAGGATATTGCCGACACAACCTTGCCGCTGGATCCTGGGCGAGATGCCCTCACTCTGGCGTTGATCAAGGCATGTGTGAAGCAGCGGGTTCCGTTGCTGGGTGTCTGCCGCGGGTTCCAGGA
Organism: Candidatus Egaibacter danicus; assembly: GCA_011391115.1. The sequence goes on from JAABRC010000014.1 coordinate 16,793, forward strand.
GATCAATGTCGCCATGGGTGGTTCGCTGCATCAGCAAGTTCACACAGTGGCTGGGCTGATGGACCATCGTGAGCCGGAAGCAGAATCTCCTGACGGGCAATACGGTCCGAGTCATCTGGTCAAGTTTGAAAAAGGGTCGGTATTTGAGCGATGGGCGGGTGGATCGGAGGCGGCAGTGAACTCGCTGCACGGCCAGGGGGTTGCCCGCCTGGCACAGGGTTTGCAAGCGTTAGCGTATGCACCTGACGGTCTGGTTGAGGCGTTTGGGGTTGCAGATACAGCTACTTTTGCCTACGCAGTGCAATGGCACCCGGAATGGCGCTTTGAGGAGAATCCCTTCTAT
>JAABRC010000142.1 GCA_011391115.1 Candidatus Egaibacter danicus
TCTTGTAGGGCAGCTTCGGGTAGGTGTGGGGATAGATGGTCAGCATCGAAGCGGGCGTGAGCAGCATTGTCGAGCCGTCAGCAGCGCTGTCTCGCACGGCGGTCACGCCTATTTGCCCACCCGCACCGGGCTTGTTTTCGACCAGTGCGTTGACAGCATAGTTGCCACGCAGTTTTTCGGCCAGACGCCGCGCGAACGCATCCGTGGTGCCGCCCGGCGGGAAGCCCACGATGATGCGCAGGGTCTCCACGGCCGGAGCCTGAGCCTGCGACGCGAGCGGGAAGCCCAGCGCGGCAGCAATGCCGGTGGCGCCAAATGTTTTCAGGGTTTGTCTACGTGTGCTCATGGTTGTCTCCTTCAAGGGTTTGTCTCGGTTGTGATGGTGGCAGGAACTGCGGAATGGCTATTGGCAACTGAAACTGGCGGCGTCGTTGATATCACCCGTACCCCGGTAGCGGGCTTGCTGCGGATAAGGACACAGTGGACGCGAGCGTGGCTTGCCCTGGCTGATCCAGTCTGCCGGGACATCGGGGTTCACGCCGGTACGCGCCGTGGCGATGACCTGCGTTGGTACTTTGCCGTTTTCTACCCAGTCGACCATGGCGCTGAGCATGTCGAACTGCTCGGTGGTGGGGCCGCCCTGGCAGTGGTTCATGCCAGGCACCGGGAACAGGCGGGCAAAGCTGCCTGCATTGCCCGCATGGTGCCTGTTCAGCGCCTCATACCAGTTGCGGGTGTCGTTGAACGAGAACACCGGGTCGCTGGTGCCGTGGTAGACAATCAGCTTGCCGCCCTTGGCCTTGAACTTCGAAAGGTCAGCAGCGTTGGGCGGTGTCATGAACTGCACACTGGACTCTTTGAACGCGCCGCTGGTGGCGTAAATGGTGGCAGCGTCTGTGTCAAAGTTGTAGTCGAGCAATGACTTGATGAGCGCCGGCGGGTTGCCCGCCACGGGCTTGGGTGGCGTGGAGAAGGTATAAGCCACCGAGCCTCCGCCCAAAACGCCGATGATAGGCAGCCCCGCAATGGGGCCTTGCAGCTTCCACGCGCGCCAGCTGCCAAAACCGATTTGCGAAGCGCCCACGCCAGCGTCCCACGGCCAGTCGCTGTAAAGCACCTCGCCCTTGCTGTTGACGGGGCCTGCAAACACTTTTTGCAGCGCCGTGACCTGGGGCTGGCTCAGGCACTGTGCAGTCTTGTCACCACTGCATTGCAGGGTCTTGAGGTCGAAGGCCTTCTGGCAGGCGGGGAGGTTGTTCACCATACCGTCGGCCAGGCCGTCAAGCGCATCACATTTTTCCAGTACCTTGTCGGCCACCAGCTTCATGTCAGCCGGAGGGAAAGCGGCCTTGATGTCGGGATTGACGGCGCTAAAGGCCTGAATGTCCCAGGCGTGCTGCACGGCAGCCTTGGGCAGGTTGAAGCCGGGGTTGCCTGCGATGAGGCCGTCAAAATGGTCCGCGTAGCGTGATGCCGCCACCATGGCGTGCCGCCCGCCGTTGGAGCAGCCCATCATGTATGAGGTTTTGGGGGCCCGGCCGTAGTGCGTGGCAATGAGCTGCTTGGCCATGGGGGCCAGCGCACCATTGGCTGCGTAGCCGTAGTCCAGCCGCGCCTGGGGGTCCATGCCAAACAGGTTGCCGCCGACCAGACCCACGGCCGGGCCGGATTCCATGGTGTGGCCTGCGTCGCTGGAGAGCACGGCAAAGCCCTGCATCAGCGCATTGGTGGTGGCCCCACCAGACACCACGTTGCCGTAGGCGGGCTGCACCACGCCATCCGCGCCACCGTTGGCTTGCAGCAAAAAGCGGCCGGACCAGTTGACGGGCAGGCGCATTTCAAACCCGATGGCGTAAGGCTTGCCGTCCACCCCGGTGCGCTCGTTCATCTTGCCGCTGACCTTGCAGTGCGCGGGCATGGGGTAGGGCTGCGCCATGCCATTGACGGTGAGTCCGGCGGGCACGGATTCAACAGCCGTGATGCGGGTGCCATTTGCTACAAATTGTGTAGCTATCTGCGCACATTCCACAGGGGCTGAGGCCTGTTTTTTCTCTGTACTGGAAGGCGGGGCCACACAGGCTGCAAGGGCAGCCAGCCCCAGGCCGCCCCATGCCAGCCTGGCCGTGTTGAAAGGTGTTGGCATGGGGCTGCTTCCCTGGTGATCAGGATTCGGCGGTGAACCCAATCTGTTTGACGATCGGGCCCCAGCGGTAGTACGCATCGCGCTGGCTCTTGTCCATTTCACGCACCGTGGAGCCGCGTGCGGCCAAGCCAAACGTGGCCAGCGAGTTGATAACCGTTTTGTCCTGCAGCGCGGCGTTGATGGCGGCGTTGGCGTTGTCGATGACGTTGCCCGGTGTCTTTGCTGGTGCGTAGAAGCCAAACCATTCCTCGGTCGTGAGTTCACCGAAACCCTGCTCGGCGAAGGTGGGCACATCCGGCGTGAAGGGTGAACGGGTAGGCCCTGATGTGGCGATGATGCGCAGCTTGCCCGCCTTGTGATTGGGGATGAAATCGCCGCTGGGCGTGAACATGGAGGCAATCTGACCTGCGATGACGTCGGCAACGCCGGGAACCGACCCGCGGTACGGCACGTGCTGCAGCGGTGTATTGGTGAACCCGCTGAGCATGGCGCCCAGAAAGTGCGGGAGCGAACCGGCTGCGGGCGAACCATAACTGGCCAGGCCGGGGTTGGCCTTGGCCCAGGTCACATAGTCTTTCACTGTTTTCACGCTGGCAGGCACCATCGGCCCGACAGCGAGACCATGGTGCATGACCGCCGCAATCGACACCGGCATCAGGTCCTTGAACGGGTCGTAGCTGAGCTTGCTGTAGATGTGCGGATAGACCGACGTGCAGGAGTAGGGTGTGAGCAGTAGCGTTGAACCATCGGGTGCGGCACTTTTCACGGACTCCACGGCGATGCGCCCACCGGCACCGGGCTTGTTTTCCACCACGGCAGCATTCTTGGTGTAGGCGGAGCCCACCAGCTTTTCGCCAACGCGCCGGCTGGTCGCATCGGCAGTACCGCCGGCGGGGAAGCCATTGATGATTTTCACCAGGTCCAGAGCCTGAGCGAAAGACGGGAAGCTGGTGAGGGAGCCCAGTGCAGCGGCTCCGGCGGTAACCTGAACGAATTGGCGGCGGGTGGTCATGTCATGTCTCCTGTGGATGAAAAGCGGGGGGGGGAAATTATCGCGGCGCCATGCGCAAGGCGCCGTCCAGCCGGATGACCTCGCCATTGAGGTGTCCGTTGGTGACGATATGCGCGGCCAGCTGGGCAAACTCTTCGGGTTTGCCCAAGCGCGGCGGAAAGGGGATGGACGCGGCCAGCGAAGCCTGCACCGGCTCGGGCAACTGCTTCATCAGGGGTGTGGCAAACAGCCCCGGAGCCACGGTGCAGACACGGATGCCATGCTGCGCCAGATCACGGGCCATGGGCAGCGTCATGCCGACCAGGCCACCCTTGGACGCGCTGTAAGCCTGCTGACCCACCTGGCCATCAAAGGCGGCAACCGACGCGGTGAACATCATCACGCCCCGTTCGCCATCATCCAGCGGCGCCAGTTTCACGCATTCGGCGGCGAACAGGCGACTGATGTTGTAGCTGCCGATCAGATTGACGTTGATCACGCGGGCGAAGTCTTCCAGCGCTGCGGCGTTGCCGTCCTTGCCCACAATACGTTTGGCGCTGCCGATGCCCGCGATGTTCATCAGGATGCGTGCGCTGCCCTGTGCGGCGGTTGCTTTGGCCAGCGCTGCAACCACGCTGTCGGTGTTGGTGATGTCGCACTGGCAGGCCACAGCGCAGCCATGGCCATATAGCGCACCAATGTCTGCAGCCACTTTTTCAGCCTGCGCCATGTTGACGTCCAGCACAGCCACTTTGGCACCCAGACGCGCCAACTCACGTGCGACGGCCTCACCCAGACCGGATGCGCCGCCAGTGACAAGCGCTGCGTGTCCAGAAATGTTCATGATGTGGATGGCCTCATGCGTTGGGTTGGATCGTGAAGGGCAAGCTGCCATCGTGCAGTGCATCTACCAGTGCAGCGCGGTGTTTCAGTACTGCGCGCTGGTTGATGGAACCTTTGTCGGTGACTTCGCCCTTGTCAATGGACGGGAGCTCGGCCATCAGGTGCAGGCGGGCCACGCGGTTGGCGCTGCCGGTGGCACTGGCGGCCAGTTTGTTGACCACCCCCTGGAAGTGCGATTGCACGGCCGGGCTTTCCAGCACGTCTTTCAGGCTTGCTGACGCCGGCAGCCCGCTCAAGGTACGACACGCGGTAGTTGGAAATATCAGGGCGCCCACTTCCTTCAGGTTGAGGCCGGTGATCACGGCGTCCTGCACGTAGGGCGCCCCGGCTGCAGCGATCCGGGCGCGCATCGGCCCCACGCTTACGAAGGTGCCTGTGGCCAGCTTGAAGTCTTCAGCGATGCGGCCATCAAAGCGCAGACCCTGGTGGATGTCGTTCGGGTCAATCCATTGCACGGCGTCACCCGTGCAGAAAAAGCCTTCTTCATCAAATGCCTCTGCCGTGGCCTCCTCTCCGCGCCAATAGCCCGGTGTGATGTTGGGGCCACGGTAGCGGATTTCTGTCTTGTCGCCCATGGGAACGAGCTTGAGCTCCAGCCCGGGGGCGGGCAGGCCCAGGTCACCGGCTTTGGAGTGCGGTGTTGTGACGAACAGGCCAAACGGGCTGGATTCGGTCATGCCCAGCCCGGCGGTCATCACCACGCGCTCGCCGTATTCCTGTTCGGCGGCCGCGTACAGGCTGTCCCAGATGGGCTGCGCCAGTGCCGCGCCGGCATAGAACAGCTGGCGCACGCGGCTCAAAAAATTGCGGCGCAGTTCCGCGTCGGTTTGCATGGCATTGGCAATCGCCTCAAACCCGACCGGCACATTGAAGTACCAGGTGGGCGCCACCTCGCGCAGGTTGCGCAGTGTTTCGCCCAGCAAGGCCGGGGTGGGCTTGCCGTCGTCGATGTAGAGCGTGCCACCATTGAACACCACCATGAAGAAATTGTGGTTGCCACCGGCTGTGTGGTTCCACGGCATCCAGTCCATCAGCACCAGCGGGTCTTCGGCAATCACAGGCATCGACTGACGCATCTGCTGCTGGTTGGCGCAGATCATTCGCTGCGTATTGATGACGGCCTTGGGCAGCTTGGTGGAGCCGCTGGTGAACAGGAACTTGACGATGGTGTCGGGACCGGTGGCCTGCATGGCAGCATCGACAGCCGGGCTGGCTTTTGTTTGTACCAGGGTATCAAAATGGGTTGTAGCCCTCGTTTTCATTGCGTGATCAGCTATATTATTAATAGCAATTTCAGTGTCGGCTGGTACCACAGCCTCAATGGCCCGGCCATAACGTTTCCAGTCTTCGGCATATACCAGCCCCGGTGTCAGCGTGTCCAGCACGTGGCGCAGTTTGTCAAAGTCCTGACTGATCAGCGAGTAGGCCGGTGACACGGCACAAAAGGGTACACCGGCGTACATCGCGCCAAGCGCCAGCATGGCGTGTTCCAGACTGTTTTCGCTCAGGATGACCAATGGGCGCTCGGCGTTCAGGCCGCGGTCCAGCAGAGCCTGACCGATACGGCGCGCTGCTTCCAGCGCCTGCGCGAAGCTGAGGTGACGCCATTCGCCGCCCAGCGCCGGGTCGCGCCGCGCGTACAGGGTGCGGTCAGGCGTG
>JAABRC010000143.1 GCA_011391115.1 Candidatus Egaibacter danicus
TTCGCGCAGCGGTGACGCTAGGGCTTGCCCGTGCGCAGGCCTCCGCGGACGCCCGCATGGGCGCAGCACCCCCCAACAGCAGCAACAAGGACGGAAATGCGCCTGGATGACTTGTACCTTTGGTACCTGGGAGACCCGACACCTCGCTACGTGGGTGCGTTGAAGCTGGTTGCTGCCGGCAAGGGCGTCTCGCTCCACTACGCAGGGGACTGGCTGGCCAATGGCTTTGCACTCAGCGAGGACCTGCCGCTTGTGGACACCGAGTTTTACCCTCCCGGGCGATTGAGCGCCAACGCGCCCCGCGCCGTCGGTGCCGTGGATGACGCACGCCCGGACCGCTGGGGTGAGAAGGTCATCCGGTTCATCGACAAACCCAAGCGCACGTCATTGATGGAGATGCTCTACTACGCGGGTGACGACCGTTTCGGTGCGTTAGGGGTCTCGACTTCGCCCACCACCTACCTGCCCCGAAAAGGCGGTCCCCTGCCACGGTTGACGCAAGCCCAGGAACTGAGCGAAGTCGTGGCCAAGATTGAGGCCGGCGAGGCCTTGACTGCGCTAGAAGCCAAAATCATTGAAGGCGGTGGCAGCCCTTTGGGCGGCGCGAAGCCCAAGGCGCTTTTCGACATCGAGGGCGAGCAGTGGGTCATCAAGTTTTTCAACCACGAGTACGTTGACGCTCCGCTCATCGAACACGCGACCATGACGCTTGCAGCCCAGGCCGGCATCTGCGTCGCCCAGACCCAGGTGATTCACCTGGCGGCGGCAAATGCCGTGGCCATTCGGCGATTTGACCGCGTGGACGGCAGGCGGATTCACAGCATTTCGGCTGGCACCGCTATCAGGGCGGCCACTGCGGCCGGTGCCGAGCCAGAAATGGGCTACCCGCAGCTTGCCCGAATCCTGCGCAGAATCGGCGTCACCCAGGGCGACGCAAACCTGGCCGATGCCCAAGAGCTGTTCCGCCGAATGGTGTTCAACATCCTGGTGGACAACACCGACGACCATGAGAAGAACCACGCACTGTTGGTCGTGAACCCCACCGCCAACGGACGGTTGAGGCTGGCGCCGGCGTATGACGTGCTGCCCACCAACTCCGGCCAGGGCTATCAAGAGTTCATCTGCGGGGCTTACGGACAAGAGTCCACGCTGGCCAACGCGATGTCCCAGTGCGATGCGTTTGGGCTTGCGCCGACCCAGGCCGCCGCACAAGTCGTCCAAGTCATCGGGGTAGTCAACACCTGGCGGGCGCATTTTGCAGCCATCGGGGTATCAAAAAACAACCTGGACAGCCTGGCAGAACGCCTTGACGGTGACGAATTGCTGAGTCAGCGCCAGACGTTTGATGCCGGCCAGTACCAGGGCGCGCCGCCCAAACGAAGGCCGACAAGCCCCTTTCGCAGGGCTTCGTGACTTTAGGCGGGCATGGCCCGATTGAGCCCCAGGCGCCGTCCACTGCACTGCGCTTGGCCAAACCTTCGGTTTCGCACATCACACTCAAGGACATGTTGCTGCGGTTAAGGGACGCGCCAAGCTAATGCGGCTGTGCAAGACATCGGTGAGTCCATAAAACAAAATTTTTGTACCGTTTGTCCCTTGCCTTATGCCATTTGTCGGCAGAAGGGGCAGGGCGATAAGATCGGCAGGCAAAATCAAACCCAAAGCAGCTACCCCTATGAACATCTCCAAACACCGTGGCTTTACCCTGATCGAGCTCATGATTACCGTGGCGGTAATTGGCATTCTGGCGGCGGTGGCCTTTCCGTCCTACACGCAATACATCATCAGAGCCAACCGGTCAGCCGCCCAGGCGCAGATGATGGACATTGCCAACCGCCAGCAACAGTTCCTTTTGGCCAATCGGGCTTACGCATCCAAAGCCGATTTAGTCGCCAGCGGCTACGCCCCACCCACATCAGTCGCAGAAAAATACACCTACACCATCACAGTGGGCACTGGCACAGTGCCCTTTTTTGAGATCATCTTTACACCCACTGGCACGCAGGCTGCCGATGTCGTTTTGAAGCTCACCAGCGAAGGGAAGAAAACCCCGATTGAAAAATGGTAGCGCCGCTTCGCACCACAACGCTTCGTCAGCAGTGTGGCTCATCAATGATTGAGGTGCTGGTCACGCTGGTCATAGTCACTTTTGGCCTGCTTGGTTTGGCGGGCCTGCAAGCGCGCCTGCAAACGTCGGAAATGGAGTCGTATCAGAGAAGCCAGGCACTGCTTTTGCTCAATGATATGGCGAACCGCATTGCCACCAACCGGACCAACGCTGCTAACTATGTGACCAGCGCTGCCAGTCCATTAGGCGCAGGCATGCTCTGCCCAATAACGACTGCAGACATTGTTCAGCGGGATGTTAGCGAATGGTGCAATGCTTTGCAGGGCGCTGGCGAAACTACCGGTGGCAGTAATGTTGGCGCCATGATCGGCGGGCGCGGCTGTGTTGAAAGTGTCGGCGGGAATTTTTTAGTAACCGTTGCTTGGCAAGGTTTGACGCCGATCGCGGCCCCGCCAACAGCGGTCGCATGCGGTGCTAACAGCTACGACACTGCTGGTTCGTCTTGCGTCAACGACCTGTGTCGGCGCACCGTCACAACGCTGGTGCGGATTGCGAGTTTATTATGAACAAGCCCTCCCGATACATATTGCAGGCCGGCTTTACGCTGGTCGAGTTGATGGTGTCTATGGCCATCGGCCTATTGATTGTGCTGGCCCTGATTACCTTGCTGATCAACGTCAATCGCAATAACAGCGAGATGAGTAAGACCAACCGTCAGATCGAAAATGGTCGTTTCGCGATCCAAGTGCTGGAAAATGATCTCATTCATGCCGGCTTTTGGGGTAGCCTCCCATACACCATCGGGACGTTACCTGCCTTTCCCGTTCCCACTGATATCCCTGATCCCTGTGTCGTGACCGGTTGGGATGTTGACCCGTACAAAACTAGTCTGCTCGGCATTCCGGTCCAGGGTTATTCCAATGGCAGTGCGCTGTCGGACTGTAATGTGGCGGGGGTGCTGGTCAGCAGCGACGTGTTGGTGGTACGCCATGCAAATACCTGTGAGTGGGGCAGCGCCGGTTGCGATGGGGGCGGCGACACCGGCCCACATATTCAGGTCTCGGCTTGTCGCACGCCTGTGCCACCGGTTGGGTCTGAGTACGTGATTAATTCGACAACATTTCCATTGCTGCAAAAAGACTGTCTAACCGTCGAGCCCAAGCGAAGGAAGATCGTCACTAACATTTACTATGTTGCTACAAGCAACAATTTGCCGACCCTGATGCGCGTCGCGCTCGTCAATGGTGCGTTCACCACGCCCCAACCATTGATCGAAGGCATCGAAGCCTTTCGCGTTGAGTACGGCATCGACAATGTTGACGGCGATGGCAGCGCGGACACTTATGTGTCATGCCCGGCCGCTGGTTGCACATTGGCACAACTTGCAGACGTTGTTTCGGTAAAAGTCCATGTGCTGGCGCGTAATCTAGACGCAACTCCCGGCTATACAGACGGCAAGGCCTATCAATTGGGCGCCGCGACCATCGCGGCCGCTAACGATGGTTTCAAGCGCCATGTCTATTCCAGCACTGTGCGCTTGGTCAATCCGTCTGGCCGCAGGGAGACGCCATGAATCACATCACCCCTCAGCGCCAGCAGCGCGGTGCCACCCTAATCGTCGGCCTCATTATGTTGGTGTTGATCACGCTCATGATGTTGACAGCTTTCATGTTGAGTTCCTCCAATTTGAAATCTGTCGGTAACATGCAGTATCGCGCTGAGGCTACCGCTGCTGCCAATGTGGCCATTGAGCAGGTAATCAGCAATGATGTTATTTTTGTTACTCCCGCAGCGCAGACTGTTGTGGTCGGTCCCTATTCGGTGGTGGTCGCGGTTCCCAAGTGCCTTTATACGGCGCCGGTCCAGATGCCTCCCAGTGGCAGCAGCGCCGATCCGAATTCGATCATCCTTGCTGTAGGTAGCACTGGCGCGCCTCAAATTGTCACTGGCTATCTGGATACCTATTGGGATATAGCCGCGACCGTGGAGGATGGGCTGACCGGCACACGCGTCGAAGCGCATCAGGGTGTCCGTGTCAGGCTGCCCGACTTACCCAATCCCTGCCCGCCGTAAAGCCGCGCCGTCCCGCAAACCTCTGGAGTCAATCTCATGAAAACAAACTCACGTCTATGCAAGCAGCTTGCGCTCCTGGCATTCTGGGGTGCTTGCTCGGCCTTCGCCGACGATACCGACATATTCGTTGCGAACCCGGCCGTGACGGGAACCCGGCCGAACCTATTGTTGGTACTCGACAACGCCGCCAGCAATAACAGTAACATTACGCAACTGGATGGGGTGACCAGCGATACAAAACTGGAAATGTTGCGTCAGGTGCTGAACAACATTATTGATCCGCTTAACTCGGACTATTTCCCCGCTTGTAATGAGGCGGTAACGCCGCGGGTACCCGTTGGCTGCGTCACGCCTGGCGAAGTGGATGCGTTACTCAACAATGTTAATGTCGGTCTGATGATTGCCAACCCGCCTGGGGGTTCATCTCAGGGTGGATACGTGCGTTACCACGTTCGTCCGATGAACGTGGCGGCCAATCGAAGTGCATTGGCTGCGAAGATTAATCCCAACATTCCCCAGGCCAACAATGCCCCCTATGCCAAGAGCATGCATGAGGCCTATCAGTATTACGGCGGCAAAAAAGCATATGTAGGTTTTAAGAGCGATCAATATGACCCCGCGGCGAGAATTGGCGACAAGTATGTCAGCCCAGCCACCGACAGCTGCTCTAGCAACTACCTCGTTTTCGTCGGCAATGGTGGTCCGGACTCGGGTGAAGAGAACGACAGCAGAGCACTTCTCACTGGTATTGGCGGAAAGCTGACGACCGACCCGGTTTCTTTCACACCCAGTAACTTGGCAAGCAGCTGGTTCGACGAGTATGCGCGCACTCTGAAGAAGCAGGATGTGGTCCCAGATATTGACGGCATCCAGAATGTGACCACCTATACCATTGCCGTGCAGAACCCGGCCGACAAAAGCTACAAAACCGCCCCGGTGGAAAGTTCGCGGGAATTGCTGAAAAGTGCCGCCGCTTTGGGGGGGGGCGAATTCTTTTTGGCCAGTAACGGCCAAGAGGTGATGCGAGCTTTCATTAACGTACTGACCAAACTTCAGGCGGTGAACAGCGTATTCGCAGCGTCGACCTTGCCAGTGAGCGTGAGCGTGCGTGGCACTTTCCTGAATCAGGTTTACATGGGCCAGTTTCGCCCGGACGCCGATGCCCGCCCGCGCTGGCCGGGCAACCTCAAGCAATATCGAATCGGTTTAAACGCCAACGGCAACCCCATTCTGGTCGACCGTTTTGGCGCAGGAGCGGAGGACACGGTGAACGGATTCCTCTTAGCAGATAAAACCAGTTATTGGACCACGACTTCGAATTATTGGGCGTTTGACCCGATAGGCGACCCAAAATCAGCCAGCGATGCGCCTGACGGCAACATCGTGGAAAAGGGCGGTGTCGCCCAACGAATCCGCCAGGACTTCGCTACCAGTCAGGCGACGCGCAATCTTTATACCTGCAACGGCGCGTGTGTCGCAGGTACTGCTCTTTCAACTAATCTGTTTAACAATGCCAACACCACGGGCATCACAGCAACGCTTCTTGGTGCGGC
>JAABRC010000144.1 GCA_011391115.1 Candidatus Egaibacter danicus
GTAGCCAATCGGCATGTTGATCCACAGACGACGATCATGGCCACCGGCTTCCAGAACCAGTACGGTAGCACTCCCATCTGCGCTCAACCGGTCAGCCAGGACACAACCCGCTGATCCGCTACCGACGACGATGTAGTCGTATTCATCGACTGTCAATGGTTGCCTCTCGTGATGTGTACCCCGGATGCATTGGCTTCAATGCACCAAAGCAGTGTAGGACAGCACTGGCAGTACCCGGGTCGTGCCGGGCTTTGTTCAATTCAAATAATTGACACTCAGAATTTGGAATGCGGCAGTTGCGAGTCACCATCCGCGTGAGCTGGATGCTGTGGCGAGCGCCGCGGGTCCATCTGTAGTACAGCCTGAGAGCCGCTACCCATCAATACGTATTCAGCCTTCTCGGCTTGTGCGCCCACGTTCAATGGGTACTTGAGGGCGTAACGCCAGATACAGAGAACCAGCAACACCAGGACTCCGGCCAGATACAGCATCAGGGCTTCGGGGCCCATCAAGTCCATGACGCCGCCACCCAGAGTAGGGCCCACCGTTGCACCGATGCCGTACAGCAGCAGCAGTCCCCCGGTCACTTCCAGCACCCGCGAGGGGTCGATCAGATCGTTGACGTGGGCCACACTCAAACCGTAAATGGTGAAAGACAGGCCACCATAAATGACCCCCATGCCAATCAACATACCCTCGTATTCGCGAGCCAGAAAGAAGCCGGCAATAGCGACGGCGGCACTGGCGCAACAAACCAGAAATAACACCCGGCGGCGATCATGCCGATCCGACAGGTGGCCTACGGGCCACTGAAATACTGCACCACCCAATATGGTGGCTGCCATGAAGGTCGCTATGCCTGCTTCGCTGAACCCCACCCCTTGCGCAAAGACATGCCCCAGGCTGAAAAGGGCACCATTGAGCAGGCCCGACCCCACCGCCCCAATCACCCCAATGGGAGAAATCGCGAACAATTCGATCAGGCCCAGTTTGGGGGCTTCCGTTGGTTGCGGCTCAGCCACGGGTGTGAGCGTGATGGGCAGCAAAGCGAACGAAAACAGGATGGACACCAGTGCAAATGGCACAAAACCAAAGCGGTCACCCACCAGAATCAACCATTGTCCCAGCGCCAGGGCCACTCCGTTGACCGCCATGTAGGCAGCAAATACCTTGCCGCGCTGTTCGCTGGTGGCCACAACATTGAGCCAGCTCTCCACCACGATATAGAGGCCAACCAGGCACACGCCGGTCACAAAACGCAGACCACCCCAAAACCAGGGGTTGATCCATAGCGCATGCAGAATGGGCAGCGCTGAAGCGATGGAGGCCATGGCTGCAAAAGCCCGAATGTGGCCGACGCGGCGGATGATGACAGGGCATGCATAGGTGCCATAGACAAAGCCGGCGAAATAAGCCGACATGATCAGACCAGTGACGAGGCCTGAAAATTTGGCCAGCCCTGCCTGCGCGCCGATAGCGGCGAACAGCAGACCCGTACCCACCACCAGCATACCTACGCCACTGAGCAGAGAGGCCAGCGGCATCAATAATTTATTCAAAACCGGCTCCAGAATTCAATGGGATGCAAGGTAGCACAAAGATATGCTGTTCAATGGCGTGTTTTGCGATCAGAAATGAATAATTGATACCACTGACAGGTCGCACGCAGTCAACAGTTAGTCGTATGCGTGCGACTCGCGTTGCAGACTCAACGGTACAGTCTGTCGTCAAAAACCCGTGTCGGAAGAACAGGATTGCATAACATGAATCACAACGTCATCATTACCTGCGCAGTCACCGGGGCCGGAGACACTGTCGACAAACACCCGGCCATACCCGTAACGCCAGCGCAAATAGCGGCTGCTGCGGTCGAGGCAGCGCAAGCCGGTGCAACGGTGGTGCATTGCCATGTGCGTGACCCCAAGACTGGCAAAGGCAGCCGCGATCCGGCTTTGTATCGTGAAGTCATGGAGCGCATCCGGGACTCCGGCGTGGACGTGATCGTCAACCTGACCGCAGGCATGGGTGGCGATCTGGAGATTGGTGGCGGCGAGGCACCGATGCATTTCGGGCCAGGTACGGACTTGGTGGGGCCTTTGGCCAGGCTGGTCCATGTGGAGGAGCTCCTGCCCGATATTTGCACGCTGGATTGCGGCACGCTGAATTTTGGCGATGGCGACACGATTTACGTTTCAACGCCAGCCGCTCTGCGCGCAGGTGCCAGGCGAATCACCGAACTGGGTGTCAAGGCTGAGCTGGAGATTTTCGATACCGGTCATCTGTGGTTCGCGAATCAGATGATCAGGGAAGGTCTTCTCAAAGACCCTATCTTCCAGCTCTGCCTGGGCATACCCTGGGGTGCGCCCGCGGACACCACGACCATGAAAGCCATGGTGGACAACCTGCCACCGGGTGTCACCTGGGCAGGCTTTGGCATTGGACGGATGCAAATGCCCATGGCTGCGCAAGCGGTGCTGCTGGGAGGTAACGTTCGCGTTGGCCTGGAAGACAATCTGTGGCTTGACAAAGGTGTGCCTGCCTCTAATGGCTCGCTTGTCGAGCGCGTCATAGAACTGCTGCATTGCCTGGGTGCCAAGCCGATGACCCCCACCGAAGGGCGCGTCAAGATGGGGCTAAAGAAGCGCGCCTAGCCTCGCATGATGCGCTAATCAATCGTCTGGGGAGTTTGTATGTCGCTTGTTACGAATATCAGGACTTTTGCTGCACTTGGCAGTGGCGTCATTGGGAGTGGCTGGATAGCGCGTGCGCTGGCCAACGGGCTTGACGTGGTTGCATGGGACCCTGCGCCGGGCGCCGAAGGCCAACTGCGTCAGCGAGTCGGCAACGCATGGGGTGCATTGGAAAAGCAGGGGATCAAGCCGGGATCTGACCCCGGGCGCCTGCATTTTGTGGCGACCATTGAAGAATGCGTCGCCGGGGCAGACTTCATTCAGGAAAGTGCGCCCGAGCGCCTGGATCTGAAAATTGATCTCCATGAAAAAATCAGTTCGGCAGCCCGACCCAACGTGCTCATTGCGTCATCGACGTCTGGCTTGTTGCCTTCGGAGTTTTACGCAAAGTCGAAACATCCCGAGCGCTGCGTTGTGGGGCATCCATTCAATCCGGTCTATCTGTTGCCACTGGTGGAAGTGGTGGGCGGCATGAGGACCTCACCCGATGCGGTGCAGGCGGCGATTGCCGTATACAAGTCCCTGGGTATGCATCCCCTGCACGTGCGCAAGGAGGTTCCCGGCTTCATTGCAGACCGTCTGCTGGAAGCCATGTGGCGCGAGTCATTGCATCTGGTCAATGACGGTATTGCCACCACCGGCGAAATTGACGACGCCATTCGATACGGCGCGGGTATTCGGTGGTCGTTC
The DNA here is from genome assembly GCA_011391115.1 of Candidatus Egaibacter danicus. The sequence continues at coordinate 3,381 of JAABRC010000144.1, forward strand.
ATGGGAAGTTTTCTGATCTACACGCTGGCTGGTGGCGATGCAGGCATGCGTCATTTTATGGCCCAATTCGGTCCGGCGCTGAAGTTGCCCTGGACGAAGCTCGAAGCGCCGGAGCTGACGGAAGGCTTGATTGATTCGGTAGTGGACGGTACCAGTGATCAGTTGGGAAAACACAGCATTGCTGAGCTTGAACGCTACCGCGACGACTGTCTGCTCGCTGTTCAGGCTGCTGTGAAGGCAACCAAACTGAAACACGGTATTGCTCTGGATGAATAATGCCATGACTGGCCTGTTAATCACTTGGCGTGGCACGGTGTTGCCCGAATGGGTGGACTACAACGGTCACCTTAGGGATGCGTACTACCTGCTTCTGTTCAGCTATGCAACTGATGGGTTGATGGATCAGATAGGTCTGGACGAGGCTGGGCGAAAGGCTACCGGTCATTCCATTTTCACTGTGGAAGCCCATATCAACTACGTGCAGGAGGTAAAAGTGGGGGTCGCCGTGGAGGTGCGCACGCAGATGCTGGGCCATGACGGCAAGCGGTTGCAGGTTTATCACAGCCTGCATCCTGCCAATTCCCAACCCTTGCTGGCTGGGAACGAGCAGATGTTGTTGAATGTCGATATGAATGGCCCTTTTTCGACGCCCTTCGCTCCAGCAGTTCATGAAAAGCTTGGGGCACTCATGGCGCAGCACCAGTCGCTGCCAAAGCCAGAGTATGCAGGCAGAAGTATTGCTCTCCCCGCTCAGCGCGCTGGCTGAGCCTGGGTTTTCAGAAAGCCGCGGAAGACTACAAGTGGTAGCAGTTCAGCTGATTGGCGTGGTCGCGCATGTCGCTGCAAATCTGATAGTCAGCCAATTCCAGAGGCTCAAACCCCTCGATGAAGAGATCCCTTCGAATCACAGCCAGCGTGCTGTCTTGCATGGCTTTTGAGAGAATGAGCCGCAGGGTTGCCAGTGTTGAATCGCTGATTCCTGCTGCGGCGATCAATGGCAGGCCCGGGTAGGGATCGCTGTAACCAATGACTCGCGTGCCGCGGGTGATGTCAGGCAGGTATTTTTCGAATCCAGCCAGACTGACGCAGTCAATCGAAGCGATGTCGGCAAAACCGTCCCGCACCATTTCTATCGACCTGCGATGTGCTCCAGCCTCAACCGTTTGGCCAAAGAATTTTCCCGACACAGCCAAGGGAGCCACCAGGGCGCGCAGACTGTTGTAGCCAGATTGAGAGTCCAGGCTGTTATAGGCAACCCTGCGGTCGCGAAACTGACTCAATTCAGAAGCGTGCTCATCGTGGCGGACAACCATTGCACTACGGCAAAACCCTCCCTGGCAGCCAGGCACTCCGTATCGAAAAGTACCTATCACGCGGACTTGATTGCGAAGCTCAGTCACCAGGGGATATCCACAGGCCTGACTGAGCAACAGCGAAGGATTTCGCCAATGGCCCAGCATTTCCAGGGGCCACGTCAACGTATCAGGTACGTTTCTCAGTCCAGCCTCTCGCAAGTGAGCAGACAGGTAACCCCATAACGCCTGAACCGTAGCCGGTGTGCTGGTGTACATCGGCAACGATACGATCATTTTTCAATGCCGGGATGAACGGGGGAGTCAATGGGTTTGAGCGCGTATTTGCGCAGCAGGTGGCCATATCCAGGAATGTGAAATCCGTCATTGCGGTGCAGAAACCCTTCGCGATCCGACCTGTAAACGGAAGGGATGTCATACCAGGCCAGGCCTGGATAGTCATGGTGTACGGCGTGATAGTTGTTGTTGAGATAGAGCAATCGCCACGGCAAGGCGGCGTCATTGATCACGATGCGATGTGCCGGTTTGCTGGCGGGGCGATGTTCATAAAACGAGCGCAGCATGGCCAGACTCAAGGCTGGGTAAGCAATTCCAAACAGGTAGTGCAAAGGTGATATGCCGGATTGGGCATTTACCCACCACAACATCGCAACCAGCAGTGCCAGATGCAGGGCCCAGGTGCCCGCATATCTGAAGTCACGTTTGAGTGGACCGGAGACGATGGTCGCCCACACCGGCGGAATGGTGAAAGCCGGTCCCAGCAGCAGGCGGCCAAGGGCAGTACGAAGTGACCAGCGAATCGCGCGTTGAAAAGACGACAGGTTTTTGTAGTCCTGTGGTTCGACGTAATTGCCTTCCGGATCAATTCCGGGCAAGGTGAGCAACTCATCACGATGATGTGCAATGTGGCTGTCACGATAAATATCGTACGGATACCACGCGCTCAGGGGAAACACCCCAAAGAGGCGATTGATAGTCTTGTTA
>JAABRC010000145.1 GCA_011391115.1 Candidatus Egaibacter danicus
AGGAGAGCCTGCGCCAGCGCGTGGCCTTGCTCAAGGGCGTCACCGTGGCCGACATGGAGCGCATTTACCAGAACCATCTGCAGCTCAACCCTGGCGCAACCGAGCTGGTGAGCGCCTGCCAGCGGGCCGGGCTCAAGGTGTTGCTGGTGTCGGGTGGCTTTACTTTCTTTGCCGACCGCATTCGCGACCGGCTGGGCATCGACTACACCCGCGCCAATGTGCTGGAGCTGGACCAGGGTGTGCTGACCGGGCGCATGGTGCACCAGCCCTGGGGCGATATTTGTGACGGTGCCGAAAAGCGCAGCATGGTGCTGCAAATGTGCGACACCCTGGGCATCAACCCCAAACAGACCATCGCCGTGGGGGACGGCGCCAACGACCTGCCCATGATGAGCGTGGCGGGCCTATCGGTGGCTTTTCATGCCAAACCAGCGGTGCGTGAGTTTGCCAACGTGTCGATCGAATCCGGCGGGCTGGACCGGCTGCTTGCACTGTTTCAGGACTGAAAGCTGGCATGTACGCCGCCCACTTCGGCCTGAGCCAGGACCCGTTTTCAATCGCACCTGACCCGCGCTACCTGTTCATGAGCGAGCGCCACCGCGAGGCCCTGGCGCACCTGCTCTATGGCGTGGCGGGCGGGACGCAGTCCACCGGTGGCACAGGGGGTGGCTTTGTGCTGCTGACCGGCGACATCGGCACCGGCAAGACCACCATTTGCCGCTGCTTTCTGGCGCAGGTGCCGCCCGACTGCCATGTCGCCTACATCTTCAATCCCAAGCTCAGCGTGCCGGAATTGCTGCAGTCGATCTGCGAAGAGTTTCACATCACGCTCGGCCCGGTTGCGTCAGGCACGCCGACAGTCAAGGACTACATTGACGCGCTCAACGCTTTTTTGCTGCAAAGCCACGCCGCCGGGCAAAGCAGCGTGCTCATCATCGACGAAGCGCAAAACTTGTCGCCTGACGTGCTGGAGCAGTTGCGCCTGCTGACCAACCTGGAGACCAACGAGCGCAAGCTGCTGCAGATTGTGCTGATCGGCCAGCCTGAGCTGCGCGACATGCTGGCGCGGCCCGAACTGGAACAACTGGCGCAACGCGTGATTGCGCGTTTTCACCTCGACGCGCTCTCGATCGCCGAAACCCGCCAGTACATAGCGCATCGCCTGGGCGTGGCGGGCCAAACAGGCGCGCTGCCGTTTGATGAAAAAGCCTTGCAGCGTGTTCACCAACTCGCCCGTGGCGTGCCGCGGCGCATCAACCTGCTTTGCGGGCGCGCGCTGCTGGGCGCCTGGGCCAACGGCCTGCCAAGTGTGAGCCGCGTGGTGGTGGACAAAGCCGCAGCCGAGGTGTTTGGCCCCGAGCCGGTGCACCAGCCCGGTGCCGGGCGCCAACGCATGGGCTACGCGCTGGCGGGCCTGGCCTTGCTCGCAGCCTTGGTGCTGCTTGTGCAGCTGAGTTCAGGGAAAACCGAGACCCAGAAGACCGCCAAAACGCGCGCAACCCCAGCGCAAGCGGCCGCGCCAAACGTGGCCGCCTCCAACCCGCCCGCCCCGCCTGTGGCCGCTTTGCCTGCTGCCCAAATTGAGGGCTTGCAAACCCTGTGGCCGCAAATGCCCGCCGACATCGACAGCGCCTGGCGCGAGCTGGCGCCAGACTGGAAGCTGCCAGCCAACAGCACCGACCCCTGCCTGACGGCCGGCACCCAAGGCTGGCAGTGTTACCGCGCCAGCAAACTCAGCATGCCGCTGCTGCGCCAGCTCAACCGCCCCGGCATCCTGACGCTGCAAGCGGCCCAGGGCCCGGCGGTCTATGCCCAACTGCTGGGCCTGTCCGACCAGACGGCCACGCTGCGGCTGGCCGGGCAATTGCACACGGTCAGGCTGATTGAGTTGGCGCAGTTCTGGCGTGGCGACTTTGCCAGCTACTGGCAGGCGCCAGAGGGTTACCACAGCCGGCTGCAAGACGGCAGCACCGGCCCGGCGGTTGACTGGCTCGCCAACCGCTTGAACCAGCTTGACGGCGGGCCATCTGCGGGCATTGCCGCCGCCCCGATCGCTCTGGACGCTGATTTGCGCGCACGCGTGCGGGCTTTTCAGCGCACCCGCGGCATCACGCCGGACGGCCAGCCCGGCCCCATGACTTTCATGCAGATCGAGAGCGCCACCCAGAGCCAGGCAGCCCGTTTGCTCACCGAACCGCGATAAGTCCATGTCCTACATTCTTGATGCTCTCAAAAGGGCCGATGCCGAACGTGGCCGTGGCGCGGCGCCGGGTCTGCACGCACACCACCAGATTCCCTCGGGCAGCCCGGCCGCGCAGCGCGCAGGCAAGCCGCTTTGGCTGGCCGTGGCAGGTAGCGTGTCGCTGTTCTTGCTGGCAGCCGGTTTTTGGTTTTGGCGCGCACCGGGCCACCCGGCCCCGGTAGCGGAACAAGCGGCAACCCAGCCGCTGCCGACCCCGGTTGCGCCCTCGCAACCCATCGCCACCAGCGCCCCGCCCACGATGGCACCGCCAGTGGCGTCGGCACCCGTTCAAGCTGCCGAAGCGCCCAAGGTTCAGGTGCCAGCGATGGCAAAGCCGGCCCTGGCCAAAGTAGCGACAACTTCAGCCGCCAAACCAGTCGGGTCAGCCGCGTCAGCCACGGCACCCGTCGCGGCACCGCTGCTGGCTGAACTGCCGCAAGACGTGCGCAGCCAGATTCCCAAAATCACCATCACCGGCAGCGTTTATTCAGACAGCCCGGCGCAGCGCTTGCTGCTGGTCAATAACCTGGTGCTGGCGCAAGGCGCCCAGCTTGCACCCGACCTGACCCTGGAAGAAATCCAGCCGCGCAGTTCGGTGTTCAGCTTCAGGGGCACCCGCTTTCGCGTGATGCATTGAACCCTTTCAGGGTTTGCAACAGCCGGGTCAGTATTGGGCGTTAGCATGTAAACATGCGCCGCGCCAGACTGGTCGGAATAGAAGGAGATCAGATTTATTGTTGGTCAAGAATGTGCCCACAAGAGCCATTTGGATTCTCAAACTCATCGACGGCAGGGCAGCGCAACCTGACAATGGCGGATGCCAGCAACCGGGCAGTCCATTTGCATGATTATTGGTGCCGGTCGTCGATCGTGTCGTCCTGTTATCGGTCACGCTGAACTGGTAATTCATTGCTGCATTCAACGCAAATTCCCACCGCCGAGTCCTCTACAAAGTCGCTTGCTACTTCTCTTGGGCTGCGATCAATTGCTTGGCCTCTCGAAGATCAATCTTCGCTTTGTGGCCGTGCTTTTGAAGCATATGCAAAAGGTTCGCACCACTCAGAAGCACCAGCGGTTTCCCTTGAGCAAAACTATACGAGTCTGGACCGTAATCGGATGTGGTCACCAGCACCCCTTTGGTTGCACCTTCGTTCAACACTGTCCCGTACAGATCACGAACAGCACTTACGCCCACGGTATTTGTGTACCTCTTCGCCTGAATGACGATCTTCCCCCCGCGAATAGGATCAGGATCAAACGCGATGGCATCAACACCTCCATCCCGACTGGCTTGCGTCACACGAACTTCACCGCCGTTTGACGAAAACTCCTTTTCGAATAGTTCGCGAATCAGATGTTCAAAATCTTCCCAGCCCATCGCAGCCAGATTAACTCCGCTGTCCAGCGAGTCGGCAACTCCATAAGCAGAAACAAACCGTGCATCATCCTTGCGAATGGTCATGATTGGTGGAATTGGCGAGAGTCCATGTAGTCTGGAGCTTCCGACGCCCTTGAGTGACTTAAAACACGTTTTTGGGTCAACCTGCGCAAGATTGACCCCTCTGAATTGCGCAGCCTCAACTCGCAGCGACAAAATGCAGGCTGTTACCACTTTCCCTGTGCCACGATCAATAGAGTTCACAATTCCATTTACCACGACCGCATGAATTGCACCAACGGCATCGGAACTAACAATTTCGTGTGCTGTGCGCAAAATGATCTGATATACCACCTCGTCATAGAGTTTTTCCCTGGCCGTCTCAGTCAGCTTTTGGTCCTCGAAAACCTTGCGAGAGGAAACCCATTTGACTCCCTTGATTTTCGGAAAATCGTCTGGTGCCGGTAATAAGTAATCAACGATCAATTGCTTTGATGACGGGTCGTAATCCAGTTCCCACTCTTTCGGACACAAGTCTGGATAGTGCGACTGATACAGCACCAAATCACAGTAATCAACTATGGCCGTCGGCTCCAATGCGAGATATGCTGCTTGCTTGGCATCAATCGCCGAGTTGCGAAGCCGTTCTTGGATCTCAAAATCAGCTTTTCTGGTTTCCCACATCTTCATCGATTCGGCGTGAATGCTCTTCATTCGTAGTAAGGTAGTTTTGTATTCAAAATGAGTATCTTGATACGCCTCGGTGATACGATCAATGTCCGATTGCCATTTGGAAACTGCGTCTTCGTATCTCAGCTTAGCTTCTGCAATTTTTTGATCACGGCGAGATGAGATTAGCTTATCAAGTATTGAAAGGGCAGGCTGAAATTCCCAAGAGACTTGGCTTGGCTTCGTTGGTAACGTGGGGGCCATTGGCTCCGTCGGAGGCGCTGGCATCTTTGGCGGATCTTCACTGAACGGTAAAAATCTGGCTTTTAACGCATTCCAATTCACTATGGTTGGTTCGTCCAAAGCTGAGACAAGAATAGTTTCAAGTTGCTTGAGATCATTCTGAATTTCCTGCGTCAGCGCATCGGCTTTATTTCGCTGTCCTTCGTCAAAGGTCATCCATGATTGGGGTGTTCTCCGAACAATCGCAAGCTTTTTTTGCTCAATATTTTCGAATCGCTGCTCCCAATCGACCCATTGAAGCTTGGTCAACAATCGAGCAAATTCTTCATTTTCACCAGTGTCTCGAATGATTCGATGTTTGCCGAGTCCCTCATGGCGCATTTCACCGACGTATGTTTTCTTGCCAGCATCGTTCGTCGTGACATCAAATTTGACCTGATAGTTTCCCATTCATCCCCCTGATTTTCTTGCTTTCTAGTTGTTAAGGCACGCGTGTTTCACGTAGCGTTGCCACGAAAAAGTTGTACATGAGATCGATGACGTCCTTCGCGTCAGACTCAAGAATTGAGGCTGGATGTCGATTCTCCGTTCGGATTCTCACGCCAAGCGCATGTTGATGATCGTCATCCTTGAGGTGTACAAATGGATTACGGCGAAGGCCCAACTTCTTAGCGCGAGCAAGCCAATCAGATGGGAAAACCTTGTTTTCTGCCGCGATACGGATTGCATTGCTGAATGTTGGACTGCCATTTACATGCCCGAGTCGTTGAAGTTCTTCCACTACTGTGTGCTCGATAAATGCGACAGCGACTAGAAGCGTAGCGACGTAATGGCCATCCACGAAAATTTCGCGTGCTTCACGGAGTAACTGCATGGCTTCGGTTCTCCCCAAAACAGCCAGCCTTCTATTTTCATGCAGCGCTAGCCACTCTATCCTTTCCGCCCGCCCTATTCGTCGCCGAGAATCACTATCTTCAAGCACGACCAGCAAGCGTTGCCTGACGATGCACTGTGGATCTTCCATAAATGATTAGCGAATTTCAAACCGAGTATGCCGTCGAGCAGCTATAGCCAATGGTGCGGCCCACCTGAATATTGATTCGGCCTAATAAAGTATGAACTTTCCATAAAAGCCGTGATC
>JAABRC010000146.1 GCA_011391115.1 Candidatus Egaibacter danicus
CCGGCAAATTGTGGGGGAGCAGCCGCTTCGACTCCTTTTGCTGGACCATAGTGAATTTGGCTTATACAGCATCCATCAAGAGTTGCAGAGTTTGGTAGATCACAAGGGACTTGCGGTGGAAGTTATCCCGCTTCTGGGCAGCGTTGCGCAACTTGATCGCTTGCGTGACATCTGCAGAATCTATCAGCCACATACGGTGTACCACGCTGCTGCCTACAAGCACGTTCCGCTGGTAGAGTCCAATCCATCGCAGGGCATTATCAACAACGTATTTGGTACGTTGCATATGGCACAGGCGGCCGTTGAGTATGGTGTCTCCAGCTTTGTGCTGATCTCTACCGACAAGGCGGTTCGACCCACCAATGTGATGGGTGCAAGCAAGCGTGTGGCCGAATTGGTGTTGCAAGCAATGGCAGCCAGTACAACGAAAGATGTGGCCACCTGCTTTAGCATGGTGCGCTTTGGCAATGTCTTGGGGTCAAGCGGAAGCGTGGTCCCCCTGTTTAGGCAGCAACTGGCAGTAGGTGGCCCCCTGACGGTTACTCACACCGAGGTTACCCGCTATTTCATGACGATTCCCGAGGCTGCGCAGCTGGTGCTTCAAGCCGGTGCTATGGCCTCAGGAGGTGAAGTTTTTGTGTTGAACATGGGCGAGCCAGTCAGGATCATGGATTTGGCACGCCGCATGGTGGAATTGTCGGGCATGAAGGTACGGGATTCAGAGCGTCCTGACGGGGACATCGAAATCCAGATTACAGGCTTGCGTCCGGGAGAGAAACTTTATGAGGAGCTTTTGATTGGCGACAATCCGACACCGACCGTGCACCCGCGTATTATGAAAGCGCATGAGGACTATCTCGAATGGACTGCATTGCAGGTGCAATTGAGCATTCTTGAGCATGCGGCACAAACGGAAGACATCGCTGCCATGAAAGCGGTTTTGCTCACGTGCGTTCATGGCTATGGCCTGGAGGTGTCGGCATAATTCCGATGCTAGATGTTTGCAGCTTGCTGCACAATCCAGATCAAATAGCTGCGTAGATAACCATGACAGACACCTCTAGCATCGCCCCCCGCGACAAAGCCGAAATTCTGGCGCAGGCGCTCCCGTATATCCGCAAGTTTCACGGGAAGACCATCGTCATCAAATACGGTGGCAATGCCATGACGGACCCCGCGTTGCAGGCAGATTTTGCTGAAGACGTGGTGCTGTTGAAGCTGGTTGGCATGAATCCCGTGGTGGTACACGGGGGCGGCCCTCAAATTGAGAACGCCTTGAACCGCCTGGGCAAAAAGGGTGAGTTCATCCAGGGCATGCGCGTGACCGACGCTGAAACCATGGAAGTGGTGGAGTGGGTGCTGGGTGGCGAAGTGCAGCAGGACATCGTTGGGCTGATCAACCAGGCGGGTGGCAAGGCCGTGGGCCTGACCGGGCGAGATGGCGGTATGATTCGGGCCCAAAAACTCAGGATGGTAGACAGCAGCGATCCCACCAAGGAACACGACGTGGGTCAGGTAGGCGACATTGTCAGTGTCGACCCTAGTGTGGTGAAAGCCCTGCAGGATGACGCCTTCATTCCGGTGATCAGCCCGATCGGTTTCGGTGAAAACAATGAAAGCTACAACATCAACGCCGACGTGGTTGCCGCCAAGCTGGCCACCGTGCTCAAAGCCGAAAAGCTGATGATGCTGACCAACATCAGCGGCGTGCTCGACAAATCGGGTCAACTACTCACCGACCTGACTGCCCGCCGCATTGATGAGCTGTTTGCCGATGGCACGATTTCCGGCGGCATGTTGCCCAAGATCGCCGGGGCGCTGGATGCCGCCAAAAGTGGTGTGAACTCCGTGCACATCATTGATGGCCGTGTACCGCACGCGTTGTTGCTGGAGATACTGACTGATCAGGCCTATGGCACCATGATCCGGTCGCACTGACCGCCTGTCAGCTAAACGCAAGCAATTCGCCGCGCGCATGGGCGCAAAATGACTTCATGCGACTCTTGTTGGTTGAGGACGATGTGATGGTGGCCAGTGGCATCAAGCTGGGTCTCACGGACGCGGGCTACGCGGTGGATTGGGTTGGCAGCGCCGAGCGGGCGATGGAAGCTACCCGAACTGAGGCATTTGATGTGGCCGTGGTCGATATCGGGCTGCCCCTGATGGATGGGCTGGCCCTCACGCAGCGGTTACGCAAATCCGGCTTTGCCATGCCCGTGCTGATTCTCACCGCGCGCGATGCCTTGCAGGACCGGGTTCAGGGGCTGGACATGGGCGCAGATGACTATATGACCAAGCCTTTTGAGTTACCCGAATTGTTAGCCCGGCTGCGGGCCCTGCTTCGGCGCTCGCAGGCGGCTACCTCTGCCGTGTTGAGCTTTGGGCCGTTGGAAATGGATACTGCCAAACGTCAGGCGTTTATTCGTTCCGGGCCAGTTGCCGGTCAGACAGCTGGTTACACACCTTCGGTCCAACTGATCGAGTTTGGTCCCCGCGAGTGGACTGTCATGGAGTATTTGCTTTTGCAGGTCCCCAAGCCTGCCAACAAAGACAAGCTGTTGCTGGCGCTTACCGGCTGGGACAAGGAAATCACTCCCAATGCCGTGGAGGTTTACATCTCGCGCCTGCGCGGCAAGCTTGAACCCTTTGGCATCGCGCTGAGATCGATTCGCGGGTTTGGCTATCGCCTTGAACTGACCGAAGACGAGCCAGCCCCAATGCCCGACACCGGCCGTTGACGCATGCACACGTCTGCGGTCATTGGTACCGGACTGCGGCAGCGTTTGCTGCTGCTGCTGCTGATACCGTTGATCCTTCTTGCGGGCGTCAGCACCTGGTTCGACTACAGGCAAGCCGGTGATACTGCGTTGCAGCAGGATCGCCAGCTCCTGGGCCTGGTTCCGCTGCTGGCTGACTCGGTGATTGCCCGCGGTCAGACAGCCATTGACGCGCCGGTACTACTCATGGCGCCCCCTGTGGAAGAGTTCCTCAAGCAGCGCTCCGGCGTTGCCGCATTTGGTATCGCCAGCCCGGATGGGCAGATGTTGATTGGTGAGTCCTGGCTGGGCGGGGCTTTGCCGTCAACCTGGGAGCCCGAATTTTCGAGTGAAGTGGAAGATGGCGTGACCTACCGCATTGTCACGCAGCGTGTGCATACGGTGGCAGGCGACCTGGTGATGTACCTGGCCGACGGCTCCGACTCGCGGCAACAGTGGCTGCGTCTGGTGCTCCTCAAAGTGGTGTTACCCAATCTGGTGCTGGCCGTTGTCGCCTTGTTCGCCATCAATTGGGCTGTGCGCCGCGCACTGCGCCCGCTGATCGAACTGAAAGAGGCTGTGGAACGCCGCTCGCCCCGCGATTTGAGTGCGCTGGATACGATGGCCTCGCCCGAGGAAGTGCGCCCGCTGGTGTCGTCGATCAACCGGTTGCTGGACCTTGTGAACGCCCAGACCGAAAGCCAGCGACGCTTCGTGGCTGACGCTGCGCACCAGTTGCGTACACCGCTGGCCGGCTTGCAGGCGCAGGTCGAAGCGTGGGCCCAGGCGGCCAGCACAGCATCACAAGACGGCAAAAATACTCCAAATATGGAGTCAAATAGGCCTCTATCCCTCGTGGAATATGCGCAACCAGCTATCATTTTGGGAGTGAGTGAGGTTAGCCAGTTGCGGGACGCCGTTCGCCGCACCTCGCAGCTGGCTAACCAGCTACTGGCCTTGTCACGCGCTGACGCGCTGGCGCTGGATACGCAACCCATGCAACCCCTTGACTTGAAGGACCTGTGCGAAAGCTTGCTGGAGGTTCATCTCAACACGGCTACCGCCAAGCACATCGACCTGGGTCTCGACGCCAGATCCATTCATGTCACAGGCCACGAATGGCTGTTGCGCGAAATGGTAGGGAACCTGCTGGACAATGCGGTGAAGTACACGTCCGAAGGTGGCACGGTGACGTTGCGTTGTGGCTACAGGACGCCATCCGGGATGGCAGAACGTCCCACCCGGGCGTTCATCGAAGTGGAGGATGACGGCCCGGGTGTGCCAGTGGACGAGCGTGACAAGGTGCTGGAGCGTTTTTACCGTGTGCCTGGCGTGACGGGCCAGGGCAACGGGCTGGGGTTAGCGATAGCGCAGGAGATCGCTCACGTGCATGGCAGCGCTTTGGAGGTGGGCGCAGGACCCCATGGACGCGGATTGCGCGTCACCATGGTGTTTCCGCCCTAGGCAAAACCCTTGGGTGCGCTGTGCGAGAATTGTTTCAACCTATTCCCAGAAGCCATGTCCGACGCCGAAACCTCCCCTCTACCCGTTGCAGCTGGCAGTGAACCGGCTACTCCGGTGCGCAAACGGCCCAAACCGGGCGAACGCCGTGTCCAGATTCTGCAGGCGCTGGCATCCATGCTGGAGCAGCCCGGCGCGGAGCGTATCACCACGGCAGCACTCGCGGCCCGGCTGGATGTCAGTGAGGCCGCGCTTTACCGGCATTTCGCCAGCAAAGCGCAGATGTTTGAGGGCCTGATCGAGTTTATTGAGCAGACCGTTTTTTCGCTGGTCAACCAGATAGCCGAGCGCGAGAGTGCGCTTGCCTCTGTTGAATCTGGCGCCGGCAGCCGTCATGCCATCAAAGTGATCTCCATGGTGATTCAGTTTGCCGAGAAGAACCCCGGCATGACGCGTGTGATGGTGGGCGACGCCCTGGTGTTTGAAAATGATCGACTGCAGCAGCGCATGAACCAGTTTTTCGACAAGATTGAGTCCACACTCAAGCAGAGCCTGCGAGTCGCGTCGGACGCTTCCGGCTCGGCAACTCCCAGTGTTGATGCACAGATTCAGGCGTCAGTGTTAACGGCGTTTGTCATGGGACGTTTGCAACGTTTTGCCCGGTCCGGGTTCAAGCGTCTGCCATCCGAACATCTGGAAGCCAGCCTCGCGTTGATGCTGTAACAGGCACCCAATAGAGCAATCCAAGGGTTTACCCTTAAATTTCCTAGAAGGCATCGTCTAGAAGCTTTCTTTCGGGGATCGCATGCCGCAATTTGCTGCAAAATAGAACGATCGTTCTTTTTTGTGAAATTGATGTCAGCCACTCCGCCATCGACCAAAACCAGTTTTGCCAACCTGGCCGGCCACAGCCGGTTGACTGGGGCGCACGGGCGAGCTGTCCAGAAAGGCCAGCAGACCAAGGCCGCTATCGTGGACGCCGCGCTGGGACTGGCGACCCAGATTGGGCTGGAGGGTTTGAGCATTGGTGCACTGGCTGAGGTCATGCACATGAGCAAATCCGGCGTATTTGCCCATTTTGGCTCACGCGAGGAACTTCAGATTTCCGTGATCCGTGAGTACCACGACCGCTTCGAGCACGAGGTGTTTTATCCCGCCCTCGAGGAGGAACGTGGTCTGCCCCGTGTGCGCGCCCTGTTTGCCAACTGGATGAAGCGCACCTCGGTAGAAATTGACTCCGGGTGCATCTACATCAGTGGTGCGGTGGAATTTGATGACCGGCCCGGTCCGGTGCGGGATGCGCTGGCCAATTCGGTCAAGACATGGCTCGCGGCCGTGCATCGTGCCGTTGTGCAGGCACAGGAAATGGGTCAGTTGCATGCTGACGCGGATGCGCACCAGATGGCCTTTGAAATCCACGGCCTC
>JAABRC010000147.1 GCA_011391115.1 Candidatus Egaibacter danicus
GCATCAGGTAACCCGGTGCAAAATGCGACGCAAAGGCGTAAGGCAGGCCCAGCGCCGCCGCCAGTTGCGCGCCGAAGAGGCTGGAGCCCAAAATCCAGAAAGGGATGTTCAGCCCGTTGCCGGGAACGGCCATAACCCGCTTGTCATGGGTGGCGGACTCACCCACGGCAGTAGCTGATGAAAAATAGCCCATCAGTTCAACCACGTCACGTGGAAACTCGTCAGGGTCGGTGGACAGGTTGCGCCGCATGGCGCGGGCCGTCACCTGATCTGATCCAGGCGCGCGGCCCAATCCGAGGTCGATCCGACCGGGATAGAGCGATTCCAGCGTCCCGAATTGTTCAGCAATCACCAGCGGCGAATGGTTGGGCAGCATGATGCCGCCAGCGCCCACCCGGATAGTAGACGTGCCGCCCGCTACATGGCCAATCAGCACCGATGTGGCCGCGCTGGCAATGCCGGGCATGCCATGGTGTTCGGCCAGCCAGTAGCGGTTGAACCCCCAGCGCTCGGCGTGCTGGGCCAGATCCAGGGAGTTGCGGAAGGATTGGGCTGCCGTGCTGCCCTGCAGGATGGGGGATAGGTCAAGGACCGAGAAAGGGATCATGTGCTTCAGGTTGGGTTGCCCACCTAAATGACAAGGTGGATGGGGCTTTGGAATCCATCAGGTTGGATGGGTGTTCGTAGCGGAAAATTTACGTTTGTCAATGTAAGTCCTTACAGGGGTAAGGCGATCAAACCTATAATTTATGCACTATTGCGGTGCATATATCCGCAAAAATGGCAGCCACACGTCGTATTGGAAATGATCGCATGATCAAAAATGAAAAATTCCGACTGTCCCTGCGCCAGGTTTTGACGATTCCATACGTGGTTCTCGTTCTGGCTCTGGCGCTAACCATTGTTGCACTGTCTTACTCGGCTGGCAGCCGCGCTGTCGATACTGTCTCGTCCCATTTGCTCCTGGAAACTGTCGGTCGCATTGGTCAGGCGGTAGACAGGCACATCGTGGGCTCTGGCGCCGTGCTGGAAGCGGCTTTCCCGGACGGCATGCCCGCACCGGCCACGATTGACGGTGATCTCCAGAACCTGCGCACCCGCTTCTGGATTGCCACATCGTTGCATCTGGACCCGAACAACTATGTGTATTACGGCAACCGCCTGGGGCAGGGCGTGGGCCTGTATCGTCACTCCCGCACCGAAGGCGAGCTGCGCGTCAAACTCAAGGCAGAAGACACGCGCTCGTTTTACCGGTTCACCGGCATCAATGGAGACTTGGCGCAGCCCTCGCGTGAGACCAAGCTGTTTGATCCCCGCACACGACCCTGGTACAAGGCCGGTGAACACCAGACCGTTCATACCTGGACATCGGTATACATCGACTTTGTCACCGAAGACCTGGTGGCCACCCGTGCGCGCCGTGTGCTGGGGCCACGCGGTGAATTTGAAGGCGTGGTCGCAACCGATGTGTCGCTTCGGGCGCTGAACGACTTTGTCACCAACCTGAAGGTATCGCCGCACGGGCTGGCGTTCATCGTGGAACCTGGGGGTGATCTGATCGCCTCGTCTGCCAGCCCCAATGTGCAAAACGGAACGGCAGGCAGCAAGATCCGGGTCAGTGCCGCGCAAAGTGGCAATCCGATCATCACGGCCATCTACAGTGAAGTGCAGGCCCATCTGGCACAGCAAAGGACCCATTCGCCAGCCGAAACGTTCAGTTTCAAGGCGCCTGACGGGCAGGTGATTCACGCCGCGTTTGACCGGCTCAAGGACGATGCCGGGCTGGAGTGGATCACCGTGGTGGCGATGCCGCGCAGTGATTTCATGGCGGGTGTCACCGAAAACGTCATACGCACCGCTGTGCTCAGCGCGCTGGCGGCGCTGGTGGCCATTGCCATCGGGTTGCGCATCCTGAGCTGGGTGTCCCGGGACCTCAAGCATTTGTCCGAAGCAGCGCTGCGGGTTGGCGAAGGGCAGCTGGACTGGCCGGTGGGCGTCAGGCGGCCCGATGAAATCGGCCAGCTGGCGCGCAGTTTTGAGACCATGCAGCACCGGTTGCAGACCGATGAGCTCACGGGTCTGGCCAACCGGGAGTCGTTCATGCTGCGGTTGGGGCACCGGATCAATCAGGCTTCGGACCAGCCAGGCAAGGAGTCATTTGCCGTGCTATTTGTTGACTTGAACCGCTTCAAGCATATTAACGACCACTATGGTCACGGAATTGGAGACCAGGTGCTGATAGAAATTGCGCAGCGACTGCGTAAAACGGTCGGCCCGCAGAATCTGGTGGCTCGTCTGTCTGGCGACGAGTTTGTGGTGTTGCTGGACCAAGTGGAGGTTGTGGAAAGTCTGGAGCGCATGCGTTTGCAGATTCAGGGCGCTTTGAAAGAACCCCTGATGGCCCTTGGCCCGGACGCGCTGGCTCAGGTGGATTTTGGGGGGGCCGTAGGCGAAGCCCTGTTCCCCAACGATGGACGGGATGCCGAGTCGTTGCTCAAGAAAGCTGACCGCAGGATGTACAGCCAGAAATTTGCCGAGCGCATGGAAGGCAATGCGCACCCCCTGCGTCGGGTGGCCGATCAGCTGGAAATACCACTGTCCTAGGTTTGCCGTCTGGCCATATAAGCCCGGAAATAGGGGGTAAAAGTGGCCTTGGACCCCGCATTCATTGCGTGAGCAGCTACTAAACTAATAGCGGCTACCGGTCCCTGATCGGTGAGCCCCTATTGGAGAGCCGTCATGACCATGCGCTATACCTATTCATCGCACCAGTTGCCCGAGAACAAGATGCGGATGTACCCCACCAAGGTCATCAACATCATTGGCGGGCCGGGATGCGACAAGTCACTCTTTTCATCGGCCATCATTCTTAACCTGAACCTGCGGCATAAGACCGTGGAGCAGATTCCCGATTTTGCAAAAGGACTGGTCTGGCAAAAAGACTTTGAGGCGCTGAAGAACCAGTATTTCATCGCCCAGCAGCAATTCAGGATGCTGGAACTGCTGGATGGCCAGCTGCAGTATCTGGTGACGGAATGCTCATTGCCGCAGATTCTTTATTACAACGAGAGTTACGACGAAAACATCTGTGATGTGGCCAAAACCCGGCTGCAGATACTGGAGTGGTACAAGCAGCACAACAACGTCAATATTCTGGTGGAACGGGGCGACAAGAAATACGTTCACTCCGGGCGGTTTCAGGATGAAGAGGGCGCCCGCGCAATTGACAAGGCATTGCGTGCCACGCTGAACAGGGAACGCATTCCCTATACCGTGCTGGCGCCAGACGTCGACGCCATCAACGCATTCGTTGCCACGCTGGACTGATCTTCCGCACCGTGCGCGGTGCATTAAGATGAAGCCATCCAGTCAATTGATGGCAGCATGAACTCATCTCCCCGCATTCCCGGCCACCGTCTTCTTCATTCCCCCGGGCCCAGTCATTTACCCGACGAGGTCGTCCACGCCATGAGCCGTCAGCCCATGGACATGGCTGATCCCCGTCTGGCACAGGTCATCGACGCCTGTGAAGTGGGGCTGCGGCGGTTGTTGCAAACCGAAAATTCTGATGTGTTCATCTATGCTGCCAACGGCCATGGCGCCTGGGAGGCGGTGAACGTCAATCTGCTGGGCCCCGGCCAAACGGTATTGGTGGCCAATACCGGGCATTTCTCCGAATCGTGGGCGGTTCAGGTGGAGGCCATGGGAGCGAAGGTGATCCGCACACCCTGGGTTGAGGGTTACCCGATTGATGCCAGCGCGGTGGAACAGGTACTGCGTGCGGACACGAGGAAAGAGATCTCCGCAGTGTTTGCGGTGCATACCGATACTGCCAGTGGTGTGACCAGTGATTTGAGGGCCTTGCGTGCGGCGATTGATGCGGCCGGCCATCCTGCGCTGTTTGTTGTGGATGTTGTGGCATCTCTGGGTGCCGCTCCGTTTGCGATGGATGAACTGGGCATCAACGTGGTGCTGGGCGCATCTCAAAAAGGCCTGATGTGTCCACCCGGACTGGGATTTGCCGCCGTGGACGCCGCCGCCATGGCGGTCTGTGAGCGCAACCCCATGCCCCGGTTTTACTGGGACTGGCGCCTGCGTAAAAGCGATCTGTCCTATCGCAAGTTTTGTGGTACTCCCCCGCAGAACCTGTTGCGAGGGCTGGAGGCCGCACTGGGACTAATTTTTGAAGAAGGCGTTGACAAGGTTCTGGCCCGGCATGACTTGATGGCGCGCACCGTGCGCGCTGCGGTGGAAAGCTGGGCCGAAGCCGGGGCCATGCAGTTTTTTGGTCGTGTGCCCGAATCTCGCTCATCGTCGGTGACGACTATTCTGGTGGGTGCCGGTGTGGACCCCGAGGCCATGCGTACGGTGGCCCGGGAGCGTTTTCAGGCGGCCATCGCAGGCGGGTTGGGGCCACTGGCCGGACGCGTGTTTCGCATCGGCCATCTGGGTGACATGAATGCTGCCATGATTCTGGGTTGCCTGGGTGCCGTTGAAGCGGCCATGACGGTGCAGGGCATCCCGCATGGTCGTG
Organism: Candidatus Egaibacter danicus; assembly: GCA_011391115.1. Next base: position 4,535 of record JAABRC010000147.1, read on the forward strand.
GCGGCATGCAACGCGCCATTGCCTGTCTGGCCACCGGCTGACTTTCCACCGATGAAGCCCATGGAGCGACGTGAGCTGCTGAGGCTGGCGGTGGCCGGAGCGTCGAGCCTGTGGTTGCCAGGTACGGCACAGAGCCAGACTCGTTTCAACAGCAGCCCTTTTACTCTGGGTATTGCCAGCGGATCGCCAACTTCTGAATCGGTGGTTTTGTGGACGCGGTTGCTGTTGCCGGCTGCAACCGATGCGGCTTGGGAGCGTGAGCCCGTCGCCGTGCAGTGGGAGGTTGCCCACGACGACCAGTTTGTGCGGATCGTACAAAGCGGGCGCGCGATGGCATTACCTGAGTTGGCGCATTCGGTGCATGCCGAGGTGTCAGGGCTGGAGCCTGATCGCTGGTATTTCTACCGGTTCATGGCGGGGGATGCCATCAGCCCTGTTGGTCGTACCCGTACCTTTCCCCGGCCTGGGGCCAAGGCTGCGCGCCTGCGGCTGGCTTATGCCTCCTGCCAGCGCTGGGAGCATGGCTATTTCAGCGCCTACCGGCATATGCGCGAGGAAAATCTCGATGCCGTGATGTTTCTGGGTGACTACATCTACGAATATCCCGGTGCCCCCAATGGCCTGCGGCTGCCCAACATGACATCAAGCCTCGGGTTTGTGGTGACGCTGGACGACTACCGTGCGCGGTATGCCTTGCACAAATCAGAGCCCGATTTGCAGGCCATGCACGCAGCGTGTCCATGGCTGATGACCTGGGACGATCACGAGGTACAAAACGACTACGCCGGGCTGCAGGCGGGTAACAGCAGCATGGCCGATATTTTTTCAAAGCCGGCAGACTTTGCACGCCGTCGCGCGGCAGCCTATCAAGCCTATTACGAACACATGCCGATTCGCGCTTCGGTTCTGACGAAAGCCTTCCACGGCCTGATTCACCATGACTCAGGTGCGGAAATGCGCATCTTCAACCGCGTGGACTTTGGCAATCTGGCCACGCTGTACCTGCTGGATGCGCGCCAGTACAAGGACCCGCAGGTCTGCACCAAGGGGGGTGGTCTGGGGTCAAGCCAGGTCAATCCCGCAACCTGCGCAGCGTGGAATGA
>JAABRC010000148.1 GCA_011391115.1 Candidatus Egaibacter danicus
CTGACCCTGGAAGTGCAGCAGCAAATGGGTGACGGCATCGTCCGTACCATTGCGCTGGGCTCTTCAGACGGCCTGCGTCGCGGCATGATCGTGCAAAACACGGCCAACCCTATCATGGTGCCCGTGGGCAAAGCCACACTGGGCCGCATCATGGACGTGCTGGGTGCGCCAATTGACGAGCGCGGCCCGGTTGCTGCTACGCAAACTGCCTCCATTCACCGCAAGGCGCCGACCTACGACGAACTGAGCCCATCACAAGAACTGCTGGAAACCGGCATCAAGGTGATTGACCTGGTTTGCCCGTTCGCCAAAGGCGGCAAGGTGGGCCTGTTCGGCGGCGCCGGTGTGGGCAAGACCGTGAACATGATGGAACTGATCAACAACATCGCCAAGGCACACAGCGGCTTGTCCGTGTTCGCTGGTGTGGGTGAGCGTACCCGTGAAGGCAATGACTTCTACCACGAGATGGCCGATTCCGGCGTTGTGAACCTCGAGAAACTCGAAGACTCCAAAGTGGCTATGGTCTACGGTCAGATGAATGAGCCCCCAGGCAACCGTCTGCGCGTGGCGCTGACCGGCCTGACCATTGCCGAGTCGTTCCGTGACGAAGGCAAGGACGTGCTGTTCTTCGTGGACAACATTTACCGCTACACACTGGCCGGTACTGAAGTGTCCGCGCTGCTGGGCCGTATGCCTTCCGCCGTGGGTTACCAGCCGACGCTGGCCGAAGAAATGGGCCGTCTGCAAGAGCGTATTACGTCCACCAAAGTGGGCTCCATCACGTCCATCCAGGCCGTGTACGTGCCAGCGGATGACTTGACCGACCCATCACCTGCCACCACCTTCGCCCACCTGGATTCCACCGTGGTGCTGAGCCGTGACATCGCTTCGCTGGGTATCTACCCTGCGGTGGACCCGCTGGATTCCACCAGCCGTCAGCTCGACCCATTGGTTGTGGGTGCTGACCACTACGAAACTGCTCGCGCCGTGCAGGGCACGCTGCAGCGCTACAAAGAGCTGCGTGACATCATTGCGATTCTGGGCATGGACGAACTGGCACCTGAAGACAAGCTGGCCGTGGCACGCGCCCGCAAGATTCAGCGTTTCCTGAGCCAGCCATTCCACGTGGCTGAAGTTTTCACCGGTTCGCCCGGCAAGTACGTCAGCCTGGCCGAGACGATTCGCGGCTTCAAGATGATTGTGAACGGCGAATGCGACCACCTGCCCGAGCAGGCGTTCTACATGGTCGGTACCATCGACGAAGCGTTCGAAAAGGCGAAGAAGGTTGCGTAAGCCACAGGCTTTGCACTCACCTTTCAAGGAACTGATATGAGCACCATCCATGTTGATGTTGTGAGCGCAGAGGAATCCATCTTCTCCGGCGAAGCCAAATTCGTGGCCTTGCCTGGTGAGGCTGGTGAACTCGGCATCTACCCGCGCCACACGCCGCTGATCAGCCGTATCAAGGCCGGTTCGGTGCGGATCGAATTGGCCGATGGCAGCGAAGAATTTGTGTTCGTGGCCGGCGGCATTCTGGAAGTGCAACCCAACCGCGTAACCGTGCTGTCAGACACCGCCGTTCGCGGCAAGGATCTGGACGACGAGAAAGCCAACGCAGCCAAGGCTGCCGCAGAAGAGGCACTCAAGAATGCCAAGGGCGAGCTGGATATCGCCCGTGCACAGTCCGAACTGGCTGTCATGGCGGCCCAGATTGCTGCTCTGCGCAAGTACCGCCAGAAAAAATAACACCTTGCGCGCGGTGTGATTGTTGCGCAGCGAGACTGGTTATCGAAAAACCCCTGATCTGCAAAGATCAGGGGTTTTGTTTTTTGGGTGTTGTCAGTATCAGGCCAAATTCAATTTAGCACTGGCGAATCGGGCAGTTCGTTGGGCCCGGCAGTGTCAGCGGACTCAGGGAAGTTGGATACCAGCACGGCGGACACCTCCTCCAGTGCCTGTGTCAGGCCATCCTCAAAGCGCCCGGCGGTGAAGGCTGTTCCCATGCGCTGGACCATCGCCTGCCACTGCGCGTCAGTCACAAAGGCCTTGAGCCCGCGGTCGGACACCAGCTCAATTTCGCGCTCCGCCAGCAACAGATAAATCAGCACGCCGTTATTCTGTTGAGTGTCCCACACCCGCAGCCTGCCGAACATGGACAGGGCGCGCTCGCGGCACAACAACCGTATCGGCGTCTTGTGCCATAGATGACGCCACAAATAACTCAACGGAAGGCCCGCCTCTACACAAATGCGGATCTCCCCACTGTGCCTTCGTTCGCTGGCAGCAACCCGGCGCGTTAGACGCCCCAGCAGATCACTGCCAAAGGTCCGGCGGGTGTCGGATTCGTCCAACCACCGGTGCCTGAGGGTTGTCTTGAGGCGGTTCAACATGTTGTTCGGCTCCCGTTACCAGTTGCCCGAGGCGCCACCGCCCCCAAAATCGCCGCCGCCACCGGAACTGAACCCGCCACCACCACTGCCACCGGACCATCCCCCACCGGTGCCGCCGCCCCATCCGCCCCCACCCAGTCCACCGCCGCTGCGTGGCCCGCGGCCCGATGAGGGGGGTGTGAATGAACCCGAGAGCAATGTGAAAATCAGCGCGGCCACGGCGGCGAGGCCACTGATCAGCAGGCTGGCCGTGACGACCATGGCCAACACCCCCACTCCGCCGCCGGTGATCACTGCACCCAGCTTGCGCCCGAACACACTGCGTGCCACCGCAGAAGCAATGGGCACGGCAAACAGCATGAAGATCAGGAAATCCATCCACTCCATCCCCATTGCGGCCAGAGGTCCGGTCTGGGTCGAGCGCACGGGTTCGGGCAGGGCTTCGCCTGATATCAGTGCGGTGATTCGGGTTACCGCAGCATCCAGCCCGCCCGCAAAGTCACCCTGCTTGAAGCGGGGCGTGATGACCTCGTCAATGATGCGTTTGGCCGCCAGATCGGGAATGGCTCCTTCCAGCGTCTTGGCCACTTCGATGCGGACCTTGCGGTCGTTCTTGGCGACAATGACCAGAACACCATCACCGACAGCGCGCCGCCCGATCTTCCATTCATTGGCCACCCGGTTGGCAAAGCTGGCAATGTCTTCCGGTTGTGTGGTGGGTAGCAGGTAGACCACCACTTGCGACCCCTTGGTCGCCTCAAATGCGGCCAGCTTCGCTTCCAGTGCCTGCTGTTGTGCCGCGTCCAGCGTGCCGGAGGTGTCGATCACCCGGGCGCCCAGCGGCGGGACCGGCAACACGCCTTGGGCAGTCGCCGAAATGGCAAGAAACAGCGCCAGACCAATCCAAGCCAGTGCGGAACGCAGCCATGTCAGCCCGCGCCCGGATGGACGAAAGCCAAAAAGGCCTGGCGACATGTGCATTTACTTCTTGAAATCAACCGTTGGTGGCGTTGAAATCTGCGCTTCGTTGGCGACAGTGAAACTGGGCTTGGCCTGATAGCCGAATACCATGGCAGTCAGGTTGGTCGGGAAACTGCGGGCAATTACGTTGTACTCCTGGATCGCCTGGATGTAGCGGTTGCGCGCGACGGTGATGCGGTTCTCGGTGCCTTCAAGCTGAACCCGCAGGTCGGCAAATCCCTGATTGGCCTTCAGGTTGGGGTAGGCCTCACTTACCGCCATCAGGCGCGACAGGGCGCTGCCCAACTCACCCTGCGCAGCCTGGAACTTGTTAAATGCCTCCGGGTTATTCAGCGTTTCGGGCGTGACCTGAATCGACGTGGCCTTGGCTCGCGCTTCAATCACCTTGGTCAGCGTTTCCTGCTCGAAATTGGCCTCGCCTTTGACGGTGGCGACGATGTTGGGCACCAAGTCAGCACGGCGCTGGTATTGATTAAGCACTTCGCTCCAAGCCGACTTGGTCTGTTCGTCCAGACGCTGAAAGTCGTTATAGCCGCAGCCTGTGAGCGAAGCCGTCAGCGTAAAAATGGCAGCCAATGTGATGAGCCAGCGTTTCATGTGCATATCTCCAAAAGACAATCCAAGAGGCTAGCATATCTGCATGGCAAAAATGCCGGATTCAAGCCCCGGCTGTCAGGTACCTGCGCTGCCCGTGTCCGAACCAGGCCAAACCACTGCAAAATCAAAGCTCCATCCCTGCCGGCAACCCATGATCAAAGCCAAATTCCAGGCCGCCACCTTCGGCGGCACGCCAGACGACGTTGAAGCCGCGTTCTATGACGCGATGCAGCATGGCGAGGTGGACAAGCTCATGGCCTGCTGGGCTGATGAGGACGACATAGTCTGCGTGCACCCGGGCGGCCCGCGGCTGATGGGGCCGGTGGCGATTCGCGCCGCGTTCGAGGCCATGTTTGCCAACGGCACCATTCAGGCCTCGCCGCAGCACCTGCGCCGGGTGGAGTCGGTTGCCAGCGCCGTTCACAGCCTGGTGGAACGCATCGAGGTGATGACGCCCGAAGGTCCGCGCCACGCCTACGTGGTGGCCACCAACGTGTTTCACAAAACTGCGCAGGGCTGGCGCATGGTCGTGCACCATGCGAGCCCGGGCACCAAACACGCCGCCGAGGCGAGCGCGGATGTGGCACAGGTGCTGCATTGACGCAACAACCGATTTCACAGGGAAATATTGCTACTTCAGGCTGTCAGGCCTCGTCGTTATTGTGTAATAAGCTATGAATTATGTAGCACCTGTCTGGTTGCCTGGAGGCAACCTCCAGACTATCTGGCCTGCCCTCTATTCCAGACGGGTGTTTGGTCCGCCCCCCCAATATCGCCGCGAACGCTGGACCACGCCGGATGGTGACTTCATTGATGTGGATCTCCTGGTGTCGGCTGGTCCCGTTGACTCGATCGGCGAGCCTGTGAGTGACAAACCACTGATGGTCATGTTTCACGGTCTGGAAGGTTCCTCGCGCAGTCATTACGCTGAAGCATTTGCCGATTTCTGCCAGGAACGCGGCATGGCGTTCGCGGTGGCACATTTCCGGGGCTGCAGTGGTGAACTCAACCATGGCCCGCGCGCCTACCACTCGGGTGATTTTGAGGAGATCGACTGGATCCTTCGACGGTTTCGTCACCAGCACGCGGGACCGATTGTCGCGGTGGGCATCTCGCTGGGCGGCAACGCGCTGATGCGCTGGGCTGGCGAGATGGGAGAGGCGGCGGCGCAGGTCGTGCAGGGCGTGGCGTCCGTATGCTCACCCATCGATCTGGTGGCGGGTGGCTGGGCGATCGGACGGGGTTTCAACCGGCTGGTCTACACGCGCATGTTCCTGAACACCATGAAACCCAAAGCCATGCGCAAGCTGGCCCAGCACCCCGGGCTGTTTGATGCGCAGGCGCTGCAGGCAGCGCGGGACTTGTACGAGTTCGACAACATCTTCACCGCGCCCGTTCATGGCTTCAAGAACACCGACGACTATTGGGCGCGCGCCTCGGCCAAGCCGCACTTGCATCGCATTCGCGTACCTGCACTGGTGGTGAATGCCCGAAACGACCCCTTCGTTCCAGCCTGGAGCCTGCCCCAGCAAAACGAGGTGGGCGACTTTGTCACGTTGTGGCAACCTGCGCACGGCGGCCACGTCGGCTTTCCTCAGGGCCGGGTGCCCGGCCATGTGCGCACCATGCCGGAT
>JAABRC010000149.1 GCA_011391115.1 Candidatus Egaibacter danicus
TAAGTACCCTGCCATGGTGGTTCTGGCCGCTGGCCTTGTTTGTCACCTGCTTTTTTATCGGCATTGTGGCCGTGCCTGCTGGTATTGGCGGAGGCACCTTGTTCGTTCCCATCGTCGGCGGGTTCTTTCCCTTTCATCTGGACTTTGTGCGGGGTGCTGGTTTGCTGGTTGCACTGGCCAGCGCACTCGCAGCCGGGCCGATGCTGCTTCGCGGCGGACTGTCCAGTCTGCGCCTGGCGTTGCCACTGGCACTACTGGCCTGCATGAGTTCCATCGCAGGGGCGCTGTTGGGGCTGGCGCTACCTGCATCGATGATCCAGACTGCGCTGGGCATGATCGTGCTGGGTATCGTGACACTCATGCTGATGTCAAAGAAATCAGAGTTTCCGTACGTGGCGCAAGCCGACCGGTTGTCCTCAGCACTGGGAATTCACGGAGTTTTTGTCGATGGCGCCTCCAATCGAACCATAGACTGGCAGGTGCATCGCACACCCTTAGGTCTAGCGCTGTTTTTGGTCATCGGCGTCATGGCCGGAATGTTTGGCATTGGAGCGGGTTGGGCCAACGTGCCTGCGCTGAATCTGCTGATGGGCGCTCCGCTGAAGGTCTCCGCAGGCACATCGGGGCTGGTGCTGTCGCTGGTGGACTCATCCGCCGCGTGGGTCTACCTGAACCGAGGCGCGGTGTTGCCGATGATCGCAGTGCCCTCGGTGGTGGGCATGATGCTGGGAGCTCGCATCGGCGCGCGCCTGCTCCATGTGCTCAAGGGTTCCGTCATTCGCAAAATGGTTATCGCCTTGCTGCTGTTTGCGGGTATTCGTGCCTTGCTCAAAGGCTTGGGGCTGTGGGTGTGAGGACGAAAGATCGATGAACGACGCCAGTTCCACGCACGCCCAGCAGCAGCAAGCCGAGGCTTCCCGCTATGCGCTCCTGCTGGATTGGGGTACGCGCATCGGCCTGTTGGCGCTGGTCATCAGTTTCGCAGCCTACCTGTTCGGGTGGCTCATGCCCCATGTACCTCTGGAGCAGTTACCCGGTGTCTGGAGCCTGCCGGTAGCTACCTACCTGGAGCGCACTGCTACGCCCACGGGATGGGCGTGGCTGACCTTGGCCTACAAGGGGGACTTGTCCAACCTGATCGGCATTGCGTTGCTGGCGGGCTGCTCACTGCCCCCGTTGCTGGGCCTGATCCCCCTCTATCTGAAACGGCGCGACTATGCCTATGCAGGCATCAGTGCCTTCGTGGCCATGGTACTCGTGCTGGCTGCTTCGGGCATTCTGACAGGAGGACATTGAACATGCCGGAACTCTTTACGCGCCTGTTACTGGCTACCGAACACACTGAATTTGACACCGGCGCTGAAAAAGTGGCCCTGGCAATGGCAAAACGCTGCCAACTGCCGCTGGTCACGGTCCTCCCGCTGGTAAGCAATCCGGAATATGAAGCTCTGGCTCCCCAGATTGCAGCAAGAGACGAGCGTGACGCGGCCGACAAGATCACCCGGTTGCGCGCACAAGCGGTTGCCGTGGGTGTTGCCATCGATTTGCGCGTACGGCGTGGTGAAGAGCCCTACCGCGAGATCGTTGATGAAGCGAAGGAACAAGGTTCGGAGCTGATCATCATCCGGCGTCGGGGAAAACGGAGCTTTCTGGCCAACTTGCTGGTCGGCGAGATGGTCAGCAAGGTGGTGGCGCACGCCCCGTGCCACGTATTGATCGTGCCACAGGATGGGCGCATGTGGAACCAGCGCGTGCTGGTGGCGGCGGAGCCGATGCCCCAAGGCCGCCAGATCATCGCTACTGCCGTAGCGGTCGCAGCCCAATGCGGACTCCCGCTGCATCTGGTGAGCGTTGTGCCGGCTGAGGGGTTGCGCCCGCAGGCAGACGCATTCATCAACGAAATGACGAACAAGGCGCGGTTGGGTGGCGTTACAGCACAGGGAGAGGTGCGAACCGGAAAATCGTTCACGGAAATTCTGAACTCGGCGACCACGTGTCAGGCTGACCTGATCGTTATCGGTAGTCGCGGTGACAACCGCATCGGCCGGGCCTTGGTCGGCGGCGTTGCTCAGAAGGTGATGGGACTCTCTGAACACCCGGTGCTGGTTCTGCATCTTCCATAGCCGAAGGAATTCTTCTCCATGAGTGATGCACTGAACTATCTGCTCAAAGCACGCCCCGACGCGTTGGGCCACTACTTCGCATTTCTAAAGGATGCAGGCAAACACCTGGACCCCAAGACCAGGAACCTTATTTCGGTCATCACCAAAGTCCATGCACAAACCGAACGCGGTTTTCGCCAATATCTGGGACGCGCCCTGCGCGAGGGATGTACTCCCGTGGAAGTTCTGGATGCGCTGCTGATGGCATTTCCGACGTTGGGGCTGGCCAGGATTATCTGGGCCGTGGACATCATTCTGGACATGAATATCCCCGAATTCCATCCCGACGCATTGACCCGCCCGGGTGAATGGCACGACGTGATGGCAAGTGCCGATGTCAGGGACGGTGAAGTCACACGTACCGAATGCGACGGTCACGGCCTGTTCGTGTATCGCGACAAGAAATCTTTTCAGGTGTTCGACAGTCGGTGCCCCCACCAAAGCACCGACATCCCCGAACTGGCGCTCCATGGCAGCACCTTGACCTGCCCCAAGCACCAATGGGAGTTCGATGCAACGAGCGGAGCCTGTATCAAAAAGGGCAACAGCCCGCTCAAACGCTTTGAATCGAAAGTCGCCAAAGGCCGTTTGCTGGCTTTCTGGTAATTCACATCTGTCGCATTCGTCTAACTACCCACCGATCACCATCCCAGTGAAAACCCGCGCTTCCATTCATTACTACACCAGGAGACCACCATGAAAGCATCCAGAAAATTCCTTGCCCTGACCCCTCTTTGCGCGCTGCTTGCAGCCGCATCCGCACATGCCACCGACGGCTATTTCCCCCACGGTTACGGCATGAAAGCCAAAGGCATGGGCGGCGCCTCGGTGGCGATGACGGACAACGCCTTTGCCGGGGCCAATAACCCGGCAACTGCTGCTTGGGCGGGCAACCGCATCGAAGCCGGGGTAGAACTGTTCATGCCCGACCGCTCAGCCTCAAGCGGAGGTGCATCGGCCGATAGCGACAGCAACCTGTTCCTGGTGCCCGAGTTCGGCTACAACCGCGCCATCAGCGACAAACTGGGTGTGGGCGTCACCGTGTACGGCAACGGCGGTATGAATACGGACTATCCGGTCAATTTCTTCGGCGGCACGCCGCCTCTGGGCATCAACCTGCTGCAGCTGATAGTGGCCCCGACCGTGGCCTACAAGATCAGCGACAACCATTCCGTGGGCGTATCACCCCTGCTGGTGTACCAAAAGTTCAAGGCAGAAGGACTCTCCCCATTTGCTGGCTTTTCTGCCAACGCCAGTGCGCTGACCAACAACGGCTATGACTCCAGCAGCGGTATTGGTGTGCGCCTGGGCTACCTGGGCAAGCTCAATGACCAGGTGAGCATTGGTGCGGCCTATTCGCCCAAGATTTCGATGTCCAAATTCTCCAAATACGCCGGCCTGTTTGCGGGTGGCGGAGACTTCGATATCCCCGAAAATTACACACTGGGCGCGACCCTGCAGGCCACGTCCAGTGTGCTGTTGGCACTGGACTACCAGCGCATCAACTACAGCGGTGTTGCCGCCGTCGGCAACCCGAGCAACAACCTGCTGCTGGGCAAACCGTTGGGCGCAGCCGATGGGCCGGGCTTTGGTTGGTCTGATGTCAATGTCTGGAAGCTGGGCGTGCAATGGCAGGCCACACCGAAGCTGACGATGCGTGCCGGCATCAATGTGGGGGACAACCCGATCAAGAGCGCGGATGTGACTTTCAACATCCTGGCGCCCGGAGTCATCACCAAACATTACACGCTGGGTGGAACCTACGCTTTGTCGAACACGTCGGAGGTGAGCTTCTCCTTCATGTATGCGCCTTCGAACTCCGTATCAGGTGCCAATCTGCTTGGCGCCCCTGGTAGCGACACTATCCGCATGTCCCAGAAGGCTCTGGGCGTTCAGTACGGCTGGAGGTTCTGATGAAACAAGGGCGGGATCTCCGATCCTGCCCTTGTTTGCCGGCCTGATTTGAAGTCTTATCTTGAAACCCATTCACTATGGGAACACTTCAATGGGTACAGAAATTGGTGATTGCTATTAAATACATAGCTGGTCACGCATATTTCACGGGGGCTAGAAGCCTGAAATGCCTATAAAAGGCGCGAAATCAAGCCTCAAACTGCAGGCGCAATTGCCGGATATGGCTCATCGCCATCTCGGACATCAGTAACTTGGCAGCATGACCAACGGTGCAAAGCCAGCTAAAATGATCAGCTTGGAAGCTTGGCCGAGCGGTTTAAGGCACCGGTCTTGAAAACCGGCGAGGATGTGAGTCCTCCGTGAGTTCGAATCTCACAGCTTCCGCCAGCTAACTCGACTTTGCAATTGTTTTACAAATGCCTCGTCAGCTGATAACCACAATATCCCGTTGTTGGTGTCAATAGTGTCACCCATACCTTTTCGCCCGGGATCCAGCATGGGAAAAAAACTTCCGACAACCTTGATGGTGCTTTGCACACTTTCCTGGTCTGCCCTCGCCCAGACAGACACGCCTGCGAACAGTCGATGGAGCTGGCTACCCTGGTTGAAGGACAAGGCCCCTGCTGTCAGCACGGTCAGCACCGCTTCCGGATGGACGCGATACTTTGCGAACCAGGTCGTATTTATCCCCGGCATCGGCCCGTTGGTCAACAACGACTGCAGTGTCTACCCGAATTTTTGCGCTCGCGTACTGCCCGACGGCAGAATCGACGCCCCAGGTTACAGTCCGATCGGTGGGTTTGGTGGCAGGAGGATATTTGATGCCCCGGTAGGTAACACCCCGGTTCCTTACGTAGTAGTTGGCTGCTCCAGTCCGAACCCAATCCAGAACTGGATTGGCCCGATATTCACCGATGAGCAAAAGGCAAAAACACTGCCACCGGGTTCATGGGGCCTCATTGCAAACCCAGCCTTTGTACCGTGCGAAAGTAACCGTTAAGGTTATTCCTGACCCAGTGGGTCAGTCATCCAAGCAAAAACAATGCCTGCAAATCGCTCAAAAAATCAAACCCACGAACGGTGGGTTTGACGCGATTAAAGTCCCGCTCGATCAGCCCCTTGTGTTCAGCCTGTTGCAGCCCAGATTGAACAGCGCTGATCGGCAGGCCAGTGCGCTCTGAAAACTGCGTCAAGCTGAAACCGTTTCGCAAGCGCAGGGCATTGAGCATGAACTCAAATGGCAATTCCGCGCGGCTAACCTCTTCTTCTTGAGCAACCGGCTGGCCAGACAGGGCATGGGTCATGTACAACCGGGGCTCCCGAAAACGCACCTGGCGAACCACACGATGGGCAAAGCTGAGTTTGCTGTGCGCGCCTGCTCCGATGCCCAGATAGTCGCCAAATTGCCAGTAGTTCAGGTTGTGAATGCAGCGGTGCCCGGGTTTGGCATAAGCCGAGACCTCGTAGCGGTCCAGCCCGGCGTCCTGCGTCAGTTCGGTG
>JAABRC010000150.1 GCA_011391115.1 Candidatus Egaibacter danicus
ATCGAGGGTGACTACGCCGACGCCTGACGGGCAATTTTGCTGGCTGCCGCGGGTTTCTACGGTGTTGGCAAAAGGGATGATGGCCTTAGCATTCATGACATATATAAGGAATTGATCATGAAGCGTTTTATGCTGTTGTTTGCCGGTTTGTTGGCGGCATCACTGGCTTGGGGGCAGGTCAAGGTGGTGTATCACCTGAGCGAGGGCACTCCACAGGCTGCACGCGCCATCGGTAACATCCGAAACCACCTCAATGCCGACTCGACGGTCAAAATCGTCGTCGTGACACATGGCGCGGGTATTGATTTCCTTCTGGACGGCGCGAAAAATCCCAGAGGACAGCCCTTTACCGGGGACATCGGAGAACTCGCGGGCCGGGGCGTGGAGTTCCGGGTCTGTAACAACACCTTGATGACGCGCGATATCACCAAGGACAAAGTGGCGATGGAGGCAACCATTGTCCCGTCAGGTGTGGCTGAAGTTGCCAGACTTCAGGCAAAAGAAGGTTTTGTGTACATCCATCCCTGATTTTCGGCTTTGCAGTTTTTGTTTTCCCACTTTGCAAAAAACAAGGAGATTGAGTAATGAAATTGAATGCTTTGGTGCTGGCCGGCGCGCTGGCCGTTGTATCCGGGTGGGCCCAGGCCCAGGCCGTTGATCCGCTGCAGGTTCGGAGTTGGGCGGCAGCGTGCGCCAGCTGCCACGGCACCAGCGGTGTTGCCCAGGCTGGCAACGAGTCGCTGGCGGGTGTCAACAAGGACGACATGCTGAAGAAACTGCTGGACTTCAAGACCGGCAAAAAACCCGCAACCATCATGCATCAGCTCTCCAAGGGTTATTCCGACGAGCAACTCGCTGCATTGGCTACCTACTTCTCCGCCCTTAAAAAATAAGAGAGGCCCCATCATGATGAAACGTCGTCAATTTGTACAAACCGTTGGCACAGCAGGCTCGCTGGGGGCCTTGGGTTTGATGTCTGGTTGCGCCACCAGTGGCAGCGGCAAGGGACCCAAGGTTGTGGTGATCGGTGGAGGCTATGGTGGCGCCACTGCGGCCAAATATGTGCGCATGTGGTCCGACTATGGCATCGATGTCACCCTGGTCGAACCCAACAGCACCTTCATCTCCTGTCCCATCTCCAATCTGGTGTTGGGCGGCAGCAAGACCATGGCCGACATCACCACGCCCTATGACAATCTGGTCAAACGCCACGGTGTGCGGCTGGTGCAGGACATGGTGACCCGCATTGACCCGGAAAAACGCATGGTCATGCTGGCCAAAGGCGGCGAGTTGCCCTACGACCGGTTGATCGTCTCGCCAGGTGTGGATTTCATGTGGGAAAACCTGCCTGGAATGGCTAAAGATGGTGCCAAAGACAAGGTGCTGCATAGCTGGAAAGCAGGCGCCCAGACAGTGGCCTTGCGCAAACAGCTGGAAGCCATGCCCGATGGTGGCGTGTATGCGCTGTCCATCCCGCTGGCACCGTACCGCTGCCCTCCTGGCCCCTATGAACGCGCCTGTCAGGTAGCCAGCTATTTCACCCAAGCCAAACCCAAGAGCAAGGTGCTGATTCTGGATGCCAATGATGACGTCACCTCCAAAGGCCCCCTGTTCAAGAAGGCCTGGGCTGATCGCTACGCAGGCATGGTTGAATACCGCCCCAAGCACAAAGTCGTGGATGTGGATGCCGCTACCAACACATTGAAGTTTGAGTTCAATGACGATGTGAAGGCTGCCGTGCTGAACGTCATTCCCGAAATGCGTGCGGGCGACATTGCGGTGAAGACCGGTATGGCGACGGCCAACAAGCGTTGGTGCGAGGTGGATTTTCTGACACACGAGTCCATTGCCGTGAAGAACGTGCACGTGCTGGGCGACTCCATTCAGATCGCGCCTGCCATGCCCAAATCGGGCCACATGGCGAACCAGCATGGCAAGACCTGTGCGGCAGCTGTGGTGGCGTTGCTGACCGGCAAACAGCCCAATCAGCTGCCGATCTACAACAACACCTGCTACAGCTTTGTGAGTGCCGAAGATGTGGTGCATGTCTCCAGCGTTCACCGCTATGACGCCGAGAAGAAAACCATGCTGACCGTGGCCGGCTCTGGTGGCGTATCCAGCGCAGCCAATGAACTGGAAGGACGCTACGCCATGGCATGGGCGCGCAACATCTGGGCTGACACGCTCGCCTGAAGGATTCATTGCAAGGTGGAAAGATGAAAGCAGGTTGGAAATGGGTCACCGCCTTGACCATGGCGGTGACCGCAAGCGTGTGGGCACAACAGGCTGACGAAGCGCGGGCCAAAAAAATCGTTTCAGGCGTGTGTTTTGTCTGCCATGGTGCCGAGGGAGAGTCCTCAAGCGAGGTGTTTCCGCGCCTGGCGGGCCAGCATTGGGAATATATTGCCAAGCAGCTTGAAAATTTCAAGTCTGGCAAACGCAAGAGCACGGCGATGGCTGACATGGTGACCAAGCTGACTCCCGGTGAGATGGTGGCATTGGGCAAGTATTTCGAGAAGCAGAACGCGCCCGCAGAACCACCCAAAGATGTGGCTCTGGCTGCTGTTGGGCGCTACATTTTTCACAATGGCAACAAATACAGCGGTGTTGCCGCTTGTGTCAGCTGCCATGGTGAAGGTGCACTGGGCACTACCAGTCTGCCACGGCTGGCGGGTCAATACGCCCCTTACACGGAAAACCAGCTCAAGCAGTTCAATACCCGCGAACGCACCAATGACAATGCGATCATGCACGCCATCGTATCGAAGATGACGCCACTGGAGATGGCTGCGGTCGCCGAGTACCTGAGCGGCAAGTAAGGCCCGGATGCTTTCCCGCAGGTCATGTGGCCCGGGCAACAGGCAGGTTTCTGGCGATTGATTCACCTTTGATCGGACGGTTGTCCAGCAGCCTGTCGGTCAAACCCGCGCCGCCCCACATCCCCAGGAGTGCTATCCAGGCAGTGAGTGCAAAAATGGCCCCTCCGGTCATGCCTGCGCCGACCGCACAGCCACCGGCCAGCATGGAGCCAAAACCCATGAAGATGGCCCCGGCGATGTACCGCGTCATGCTGTAGCCGTCCTTGAAGCCTTCCAGCTTCAGGTCCCGGCCAAACCACGCTCCCAGGAACGAACCCGCAAAAACACCCGGCAGCAGGCCGAAGTCAAACCCGATGCCGGGCGCGGGAGAGGCCAGAACCCGCATCAGCCACTCTGCGGAGGGGCCACTGAAGGTCAAGCCCTGAACCTGAATGGGCTGAAAAGACTGGGTCGAGATCAGGTAAGTGAACCACCAGGCCGCGGCAACCGTCAATCCTGTGCCGATGCCACCCAACCAGATCCATATGCTGCGTCGGGGGCTGCGCCAGGAGAAATATAAGGCTGCGGCCAGCCAGATCAGGCCGGCGATCAAACCACCCCATGGCCCCACGCCGGTGATTGCCAGCAAATCACGTGAAGGGCCCGCCTCCACAGTCCACCAGCTGCTGATGATGCCACGCAGCGGCGCCAGTACGCCAGACAGCGAGGCTTGGGCAGTTACCGCAAAGATAAGCCCGGACAACAGCGCGCGCAGGTTGCCATTGGCAGACAGCACCAGCAAGCGGCTGGCGCAGCCGCGCGTCATGATCATGCCGGCACCAAACACCAGTCCGCCAACCAATGCGCCTGAGAGGCTGCCCCGTGTTGCAATTTGCCGGGCAGTGCTGACGTCCAGGGTATGGGTCAGCAGCAGCGCCTGCACAGTGACCACGGCAGTCGCGAATGCGAGCAGCCAGACAGACAATTTTTCGCCAAATGTTCGATGCCAGAACTCGATAACCGCTGCCCGCAGGCAAAACCGTGACCGTTGGGCGGAAAAACCAAAGAGGGCGCCAATAGCTGCTCCACCGATGGCGAGCACGGTTCCGTCGCCATACTGCTCCAAAATGGTTGCCAGATCCACGGCATTCCCCAATAATTCAGTAAACGCTTATATTAATGCTTGGCGAATCAGGGAAGTTGACCCTGATCAAAAGTCCCGCGTCTGCCTGCCGCAAATGGGAGCTTGCGTGTTGTACAAGACGGAATGGATTGAAATACTCAAGGTGAAACCATGAATTTCTTGACCCTGAAGGCTGCAGGACGGTGTATGCGGCCTTGTGGGCTGGCTGTGTTGCTGGCTGCCTGCGCCATGACACCTGCGCTCGCACAGATTGCAGCCCCTGGTGGTGCCACTGCTGCGAAAGTGGCAGCACCGGAAATGGTGGCGCAAAAAGTGTCCCCTTCAGCTTGGTACGTCGAGGGCGTGGGCGCGCTGGGCTCCAGTGCCAACCAGAACTTCATTTCAAATGCGGCGTTCATCGTCACCCCCGCGGGTGTGGTCGTCATTGATGCTCTGGGCTCTCCGGCACTGGCAGGCCGCTTGATGGCAGAAATCCGCAAGGTAACCCCGATTCCTGTTACCCACGTCATCGTCACGCACTATCACGCCGACCACATATACGGCCTGCAGGCCCTGAAGGCACAGGGTGCACGCATCATTGCACACCGGGCCGCGCTGGAGTACCTGAACTCCGACAATGCGCGCCTGCGGCTTGAAGCGTCACGACAGGAACTGGCGCCCTGGATTGATGACAAGACGCAACTGGTGTCGGCCGACGAATGGATCGACGGGCCGAAGGAGCTCACGGTCGGTGGCGTTCGCTTCATGCTGCAGCCTGTAGGTCCGGCACACACACCGGAAGACCTGGTGGTATACATGCCGAAAGAAAAAGTGCTTTTTGCAGGGGATCTGGTTTTTCGCGGGCGAATCCCCTATGTTGGTCAGGCTGACAGCGGACACTGGATCAAATCGCTGGATACGCTTCTGGCCTTTGACGCGACTGTGATTGTTCCCGGACATGGCCCGATTTCCTCCGAGGCGCGCAAAGATATGGAACTGACCCGTGATTACCTGATCTATCTTCGCACTGCCATGGGCAAAGCAGCCGGTAACATGGAGCCATTCGAGGACGCCTACCGGGCGACTGACTGGACGCAGTTTGAGCATCTTCCGCTGTTTCGCGTGGCGAACCGCATGAATGCCTACAACACCTATTTGTTGATGGAAAGAGAGGCGCCGTAATGTTGAATCAGGACACCTTGCGGCGTCGCGAATGGCTTGTTGCAGCCGGAATCTCTGTTGCAGCCGCCATGACCCGGCCCGCATGGGCTGCCGGGGCTGTGCTGCCGGCTCCCGAATCGCTGGCCGATGAGCTGGCAAAAGCGCTGAAATCAGGACAACCGCTGGTGGTGATGGTGAGCCTGGACGGTTGCCCGTTCTGTCGTGTTGCCCGCGACAACTACCTCGAACCCATGCGACGGCAGGAAGGTATGCCGATTTTTCAGATTGATATGCGCAGCGCGGCGGCTGTGCGCGATTTCAACCGCGTTGGCGTAACGCATGACCAGTTGGTCCGTGCCTGGAAAGTCAAGGTCGCGCCTACCGTTTTGTTTTTCGGCCCCGGTGGCAAGGAAGTGACGGAACGGATGGAGGGCGCCTATATCGAAGACTTCTATGCCGCCTATCTGGAGCAGC
>JAABRC010000151.1 GCA_011391115.1 Candidatus Egaibacter danicus
CATGACTGCACCTGTCACCTAGCCAAGATCAAAACAATGACCCTCACAGAGGCATCTCCTCAGTCCAGCAAGCATCCCATCAGTGGCCATACGCTGTCTCGCGCTGCGCTGGAAGAGCTCCTGAAGCAGAACCCCCGGGCCGTGGTGTTTGATGGCTGCAACTTTGACAGCGTTGACCTGTCCCGGCTCGAACTGAGCGGGATTGAGTTCAGGAGCTGCTCTTTGGTGGAGGCGTCTCTTTACGCGGCAGACCTGTCGCAGACCCAATGGCTTGGCTGTCGCGCGCGCCAGGCCGACTTTGAAGCCGCGAACCTGAGCGACGCACGCTTCCAAAATTGCGATCTCAACAACAGCCAATGGCGGCGCGCCAGACTGTCATCGGCTTCGTTCATGGCGTGCAAGCTTACCGGCGCCAGCTTTCAAGAAGTGGCACACCTCGGACTGTCGTTTGAGGACAGCCTGCTCGCGGGTGCAGATCTGCGCAAGATGTCGTTCCGCAAATTGCACCTCAGGCAGCTTGATTTCTCCGAGGCCGACTTGTCAGGCTGCGATTTTCGCGACGTGGTCTTTGAGGGTGGCAGCCTGCGCCATGCCCAGCTCAAGTTGACACGTTTTGACGGTGCTGACCTGCGCGAAGCCAAGCTTGATGGCCTCAAACTGATCGACGCCAAGCTGTTCCGCGGCGCCACGCTCTCGCACCGTCAGGCGGCGCAACTGATCGCAGAGCTGGGTATTACTGTGGCTTGAGCCGACCTTGCCTTAAACCGTGCCACTCTAAGGCGGCTCTGGGAACCAAGGCACACCATTGATGTGGCTGCCGCCATCGACAAACAGGGTATTGCCGGTCAGGTAGCGGCAGTCATCGCTGGCCAGAAATAGCGCCACGCTGCCAATATCGGACTCGGGATCGCCCATGCGGCCCATCGGGTTGAGCTTGAGCATGGCCGCCGCATTGTCAGGCTGCGCGGCTGCGAATTTTTGGTAGGCCTCGGTGGCAGCACCTGGACAAATCGCATTGCAGCAGATGCCGTGTGGCGCCCACTCGCGTGCGGCGGTGCGTGTCAAGGTCCGAAGCGCCTCCTTGGCCATGTTGTAGTCCAGTGAAAATGGGTGGGCATTCACACCGTTGAGCGAGCACATGTTGATGACCCGTCCCCAGCGCCGCTCACGCATGCCGGGGAACACCGCCTGCATGGCCCACAACGCGGCGCGACTGCCCAGGCGCAGGGCCCACTCCACATCAAGGTCGTCCTGGGTTTCGACCCGACTGTAGCCACGACGACCCGGTCGGGAGCCCCAGGCGTTATTGACCAGCACATCGACCCGCCCAAACTGCTCCAGCGCAACTTGCACCATGGCGTCCACCGCGACGCGTTCGCTGACATCGGCGCAGCCGAAGCCGACCTCGACGCCAAAGTCGTTGCGGATTTCAGCTGCGGCATGTTCGCCACCCTCAGCATTGATGTCCGAGAGCCACAAGCTAGCTCCTTCCGATGCGTAACGCCGAGCCACGCCTTTACCAATACCTGCTGCAGCGCCGGTCACCAGCGCCACCCGTCCCTTCATTCGCATGTCTATATCCTTGTCGATCTGAAAATGCAGTGCACCGCTGTGATCAAGGGTGCTCAGGTGCTGGAGGAATAGTCGGTGTAACCTGCAGCACCTGGCGTGTACAGCGTCTTGCGGTCAAAACGCGCGAGTGGCAATCCTGCCCGTAGCCTGGTGACCAGATCGGGATTGCCGATAAAGTGCCGGGCAAAAGACAAGGCGGCATTGGGATACGCCTGTAGCGCTGCCTCGGCATTGTCCGCACCGAAGCCGTCATTGAGGATCAGCCGGTCGCCAAAACAGGTTTGCGCCAATGCAAAGGCATCGATATCCGATGTGGGTGCGCGCATCACATGCAGGTAGGCCAGATCCAGGGTGGCCGACTGGCGCATCAGCTCGCCATGCGTCGCCGCCGAATCTTCATCGCTGGTGTCGTTGTAGGTGTTGCCTGGGTTCAGGCGCAAACCGACGCGACCCGCTCCAATCGCCGCAGCCATTTCGCGCAGGCATTCAAAGGCAAACCGCGCCCGGTTTTGCGCGGAGCCGCCATAAGCATCGGTGCGCAGGTTGGTGCCCGAACTGAGGAACTGCATCGGCAAATAACCACTGGTGCCGTGTAATTCAACGCCATCAAAGCCCGCCTCACGGGCACGGCGAGCCGCTTGCGCATGCTCCTGCACAATCGCCCCGATCTCCTGCAGGCTGAGTTCACGCGGGACGTCATAGGGCCGCATACCCGCGCTGTCGGTCACAATTTCGCCAGCAGCCTGGAGCGCCGACGGCGCCACGGTCTCAACCCCGGCGGGCTTGATATGGTGGCTGCCAATTCGCCCGCTGTGCATGATCTGCAACACGATCAGGCCACCGCGCGCATGCACGGCATCCGTGACCCGCTTCCAGCCGGCGATTTGTGCCGGCGTGACGATGCCGGGCTGTCGGCAATATGCCTGTCCCACAGCGCTGGGCCAAGTGCCCTCGGCAACGATCAGACCCGCGCCCCCGCGCTGTCCGTAGTAGTCGACCATCAGGGGGCCCGGTGTGCCATCCGGCGCGGCACGGTTGCGCGTCATGGGGGCCATGACGATGCGGTTGGCGAGATGCAGTTCGCCAAGTTGCAGAGGTTCAAACAACTTGCTCATCTCAACGCACCCGCATTTTGGGCGCAGGGGTGCCACGCCGCATGGTTTTCAAAAATTGCTCCAGCGGTGCCGGTGCTGCCACCTGGGGTAGTTGGTCCTTGTCAGGCCGCTCCGCCCAGAATTCCTTCCAGCTCGGAAACAAGTCGTGAAAGCTGCCGCTGTAGGGCTCACGCCCGGGCCAGCGCAATTTCATGTCGCCAATGGGCGGCTTGTTCAAATCGGTGGCATACCAGTAACACGGCAAGCGCCGACGGAAATACCAGACACCTCCGATACGCTCGTAATCGTCCCAGTACAGCATCTGCATGATGACCCATTCTGGGCCGCATTCATGCTCGTTTTTAGAGTAGACGAGACCGGTGGCGTGATCCGCATCTGCAAACTCGATGATGTGCTGGCCCAGGTGGTGCGAGGTGCCCGTGAATTGGTCGCGCAGGGTTTGATCCTGCCAGGCCTTGAAGTGTTCGCGCCCGACCTTGTCACGTCCGACACGAATGTCTGGCGCAAACAGGTTCACATGGGCATCCATGTCGCGCATGTCGAGCGACAGCGAATACTTGCCCACCAATTGGCGAATCGCATCCAGCGACTCCAGCCGCTCAATACGTTCTTCGAGAGAATTAGGCCAGGTCATGTGCAAGCGCTCATAGTGCCGTGACCAGCACGGCCGAACGACCGCCGTCCACCGGCAAGGCAGCGCCCGTGATGTAGCTCGCCTCATCGCTGGCGAGGAACAAAATGGCGTTGGCCAGCTCCTGCGGCTGGCCCACACGGCCCATCGGAATCAGCTTCTCGGTGGTCTTGCGGCTGGCGTCGTCAGCCAGCATGCCGGCGGTGGCCGGGGTCTCCACCACGGCGGGAATCACCACGTTGACGCGAATGCCCGCAGCAGCACCTTCTGCCGCCGCTGCGCGCGAGAAATTGATGATCGCCGCCTTGGCCGCCGAATAGCCCGCCATATAGGCAGTACCCAGCAGGCCGCAGATGGATGAAACGTTGATAATGGCGCCGCCGCTGTTTTTCATCAGCTTCATCGCCGCACGGGTTCCCCAAAAAGTGCCATCCACCGACGTGCTGAAATTGCCATGCCAATCTGCCGTGCTGGTGGCTTCGATGGCGCCCCAGCTATAGGCCATGGCGTTGTTCACCAATACGTCAAAGCGACCATGGCGCTGAGCAGCAGCCTCCAGCGCAGCCGTAAAGCCGGCTTCATCGCTGACATCTGCTTGTACCGCCTCGGCCTTGCCACCGGCAGCAACGATTTGCGCCACCACCGCGTCCAGAGGTTCTTTGCGGCGCCCGCAAATCACCACCGTCGCACCTTCCTGGGCGAAACGAATCGCCGTGGCCGCACCGATGCCTGTGCCAGCTCCGGTGACAAAAGCCACCTTGCCATGAAGTCTTCCTTGTGTCATGCCCATCTCCTTACAAAAAGGCGCTGCCGCCATTAACAGCAAGGTTCTGGCCGGTCACAAAACCGCTGTCATCGCAAGCCAAGAACAAGGCCACGCGGGCGATATCTTCCGGCTCGGCCATGCGGCCCATGGGCACCCCCTCGATGATGGCGTCAGCCCACTCCTGCGGAATACCTTGCATCATGGGCGTGTTCGTCGGCCCCGGCACCAGGGTGTTCACGCGGATGCCCTGGCTGGCAAGTTCCTTGGCCATGCTTCGGGTCAAACCCATCAAGGCAGCCTTGGAAGCACAGTAGTGCGCCGGCCCGTCACCGGAGGCAGCGGCGGTGCTGGAAATATTGACAATGACGCCACGGGTACTGGTCTTTTTCATGGCGCGCACGACTTCACGTGCACATTGAAAGGCCCCCGTCAAATTGACACCTATAACCCGAGCCCAGGTTTCATCGGTAATGTCAGCAAAGGCATCCACAGCACCAGTGCCAGCGTTGTTTACCAAAACATCCACCCGGCCAAAAAGCGCAACCACCTCATCGACCACCGCAGCGACCGCACCACTGTCGACGACATTGAGGCAGCGCGCAATACTTTTTCCTTCCAGGCCTGCCAGAGTCTGCTGTGCTGCCTCCAGATTCAAATCAAGCGCGACGACCGTCGCTCCTTCCGCAATAAAACACTGGGCGATAGCACGCCCCATGCCCTGACCGGCACCAGTAACCAGTGCCACTTTGTCTTTCAATTTCATGTTGAACTCCTGTTTTTCCAAAATAGCTTTGACATCGCTAGATTACGTCTGGAGTGACAGGCGACCATCCCATAAACGGACTATGCATTCCTGCCTTGACGGCATCGCGCACGGGAACCTCAACTGCGCCATTGAAAGTCAAAGGAGGGTAAGTACTTAGTTTAAAAAGACTAGTACATAACGATCAAGAGGTGTGATCCTTCATCCCATAACCACCGGGGTGACGCTTTTTTTGAAAAAAGCATGTTTCCCAAGCTTCTCGACCGGCATAGGCAAGGAGACAAAGATGAAGATGAAGATTCAGTGTTTTACCGTCAAATTTCTGCTGCTGTCGTGCCTCCTCGGATTGACAGTCTTTTCAACTGTTTCTAATGATGAGTTGATGTCGACCTCCATCAACAGTCATGAATCACCAAGCGTTGGCACCTTCCATGCCGAAGCCCTCAAGCCAACGCAGTCATTTTTGCAAATCATATTTGCGCATTAAGCCGGTGCGTCCGGGAGCGTGACAGATGGTCCTTCGAAGGTGGGCGTTGCAGTAGTACCCGCATCACCTCGGGCTTGTCAATGCGCCGCTGAATCAGCATCAGCGCGGACATGCAAGCAGACTTCTTGTCCTGGCTCCAAAGCACCACTTCAGGGTCTTGATATGCATGATGCCATTCATCAGTGCTACGCAGCGATTCGCCGGAGCGAGCC